>NZ_JAAHHE010000392.1:0-5384 GCF_010692525.1 Moorena sp. SIO3B2 | reverse complement strand
AATATCAATCGTACCCACTTCCTCCCCTGGGCTAGCGTTTACCTCTGCACCAGCCTTTACCTCCGTTGAAATTGAGCTGTTGTCGGCAAGCTGGACAGAGTCAGCATTCTCAACAACAATGCTTCCAGAGGTTCCTGTACCAGAGGTAGATGCAGAAATCTGTGCTTCATCTTGGAGTGTTAAGTCTTGAGTATTAATCGTGATCGTTCCACCAGCCCCAGCCCCTTCAGTCTCTGCTAACAGTCCGCTATTGGGATTTGCGATCACCACCGTCTTATCGATATTCAGGGTAATGTTACCAGCCCGACCATCCCCAAAGGCAGTGGTGCGAAGTTGTCCACCAGTCGTAATTTCGAGAGTATTAACATCAATAGTTATCGTTCCACCAGCCCCAGCGGCTTCGGTAGAACTCGATACAACTGCTCCATCCCGGACAATCAACGTTTTTGTATTAATCTCAATGTTGCCAGCATCCCCAAGTTCATTTCTTTCATCGTTAATGAATTGAGAGTTAGCGAATATACCACTAGGAACTTTCTGATCATCGGCAGTAGTGCCCACTAACTTAACTAAGTCCGAAGCGATGACTGTTATATTGGCTCCCGTACCACTATTTCCTGTTGCTGCGCCAATTCTTGAGCCATCACGTACTAAAAGTTTCTCGGTGTTAATCGTTAAGTCGCCAGCATCCCCTGAACCAGTGGTATCAGCAGCAATTACCGCTCCATCCCCGAGAGTCAATGTGGGTGTGTTGACCTTCAACTCACCTGCCTGAGATGAGTTCAAGGTACCGGTAGCCAAAGCCGCCTTACCAGACAATGTCACTGACTCAGTGGCATTTATGGTTAAATTCCCTCCATCCCCTGGGTTGTCTAGGCTTCTGGCAACAGTTCCTGTGGTTACTCCAGCTCCATCCTGAATCGTTAAACGTTGGGTATTAATGGTTAAGTCACCTCCCTGACCCCTACCTACAGTAGCAGTGGTCAACCCCGTGGGAATATCTCTGATAGCCTTGGCTACTCGTTCGTTAGGAGTAGGGATAAATGGACCCGTTTCGTTGCCGACAATTTCCACCGACTCAGCGTTAACAGTTAAATCTCCACTCTTGCCACTACTACCACTTAAAGCGATAGTAGTAGCTCCAGCATAACTATTCCGTAATTCTTGATTCTGTGATGCTTGGTTTTGGGCTTGGTTTTGGATACTCAAGGTTCTGGTATTAATGGTTAAGTCCCCAGAATTCCCTGGTCCAGTTGTAACCGTTGCCAAGCCAGACCCATTGAAACCTAGGAGCCGTTCTAGCAAGTTGGAATTGGTGAAGTTGGTGACCAATTCCCCCAAATTGCTGAAGCCTGACCCTTCTCTATTAATTAATGTCACTGACTCAGGGGCATTGACAATTAAATTTCCTCCTACACCTGCCCCAGTTGTAACAGTAACAACACCAGAGTCATCAAGCAAAAAGTTGCTACCGCTGTTGAGGGTGATCTTACCTCCCTCTATTCCAGCAGAAGCAATGAAAGAACCTGGATTGAGGGTGATGTTATCATTGGCCAAAAACGTGACATCACCCCCATTGCCAGAGAAAAGCTTAGACGGATCGTCATTTGGAATAGGATTAGACGGATCATTATTTGGAATAGCAATGGTATTAACTATACCGTTGAGAGTAATGCTACCGCGAGAATCGATAGTAACTGACCCTCCCTTTAATACTTCACCGTTCTGAATGGCTAGATTTGCCAGAGTTGGCACTAACGAACCTAGAGTAGCTGAAACTTCAATATCTCCTGCTAGTGAAGGATTAGGCTTGTACTGATTGGTGAGCAAAACCTTTCCTGCCAACAGATCATTGGCAGATATGTTTTGGAACAACAAGTCTAATATATTGACATTAGCAAAAGCGATCGTGCCGATTTTAATATCTGCACTGGTGGCAGTATTGGTAATAGTGGGTCTGCCAAAGAGATTCAAATTGAACAAGTCACCAAAGAATTGGTTGCCTGTCAGTCCAGGGATACCAACTTGATTCGGATCTACTCCAGCACGAACATCAAGAGTCGGTTCAGTCTGACCATTAATATCCACTACTGTGCCATTAGATAAGGTAATGGCTTCGGAAATAAAGTCTATTCCTTCTGTACCTGTTTCATTACCTGTAATAATCACAGAGCCGATCTCTACCGCTCCCCCTGCCACGATATGTAGGGAGGTTCCTAGATAGCTGTTGAAACTAACATCCCCAACTGAGCGAATTATCGGGTCATCGGGACTAAATAAATCTCCGAGGCTGCCATCGAGCTGTTCAATCCGGAAACTGCCACCACTCCAATAGTGGGCATCACCAGCAACAGTATTTTGCGTCCGCAAAACCAGATCTCCACCGGAAAAAAGACCACTGTCTGGATGGTTCAAGGCAAATATATCCACCCCTTGATTGCCCTGAATCAATAACTTACCGCCAGCAGCGGCTATAAATGGTTGCCCGATACTATCCCTTATTTGAACTGTATCTTCTGCATGGAGTGTCAAATTTCCCCCAGCAATTAGTTGACCTTGTAAGTCAAGATTGCCAGCAGCTAGGGTTAGATCTTGCCCCACTACTAAATAACCAGCGTTCGTGATTTGGCTGGGTTTGGGGTGATTCAAGCCATACTGTAATCCCGGAGTAATATTAATACTCAATAAAGGAGGGGCTTCTGGATTAGTGGCACTGAATTCTGTACCGTTGTTGAACACTAAACTATTGGCTGTACTGGCGAAAAAGGAACCTGCCACATCCAACCTGGCATTCTGGCCAAAGACGATGCCATTGGGATTGAGTAAAAACAGATTGGCTGCACCATCGACACCAAGAGTTCCTAGAATATTGGAGATATTACTCCCGGTCACCCGAGAGAGTATGTTCTCGATTCCGGCTGGATTGGCAAAGTAAACCCGCTGTAGCTGACCAACATTAAAATCTTGAAAGCTGTGGAACAGGTTACTACCTCGCGCTGCTCCCCCTTCAATCAAATCCCCTGGCTCTCCCCTAATCGTTAGATTTGGTGTTACCACTGAAGATTCATTACCCAAGGTTTGATCCGGGGTAATCTGGGCTAAAGCATAGTTCCCAGAAAAAGCAATAACCACCCATCCGATTAGGGTTAGGGCTTTTTCAGTTAAGGGCAATATCCCTAGCCCTCTGGTTGAGGACTTACTTTGCTGATTATTCATCTGTCCGCCTCTCCACAACTAGCTAGTTGTCTGGAGTACCGATAGCAGTCAAGTAACTTGACCTATATATTATTATTTTCCTGGGAAAGCCAGGGAGTTTACGGAATTTTTAGGTTATCTTTAACAAAAATTTACGGAAGCGATGCAGTCGGCCAAAGGGGGTTTCCCCCACTCGCTATTGCATCAAGACAGTGGTGCGGATTGATAGTTTCTGTACCGTTATTGCGATCGCGCAATGCCCTATAGTCTCAAGTTGCCTTGAGCCATAGCAATTCTATCCCCTAATCTCAAGTCCGGTTGAATACCTAAAATCAAAGAGATTGATGGGGAGATAGGGAGATGGACAGATGAGCTAGATTTTGATTAAGGGTAATTATCAGGACTTAATATGATTCCCTCACTGACTGATCCTTAAAGGAAATTTTGCAGTTCCTTGAGCAGAGACTCGGTCTGCTCAATCCCTTCGTTATCCCGTTGACTCTGGTAAAGTTCTAGGGCTTTTTCTATAGCAGTGAGGGCTTCGGTGACGCGAGAACGTTTTTTTAAGGCTACTCCTAGGTTATAGTGAGCTTGGGCATTTTTCGGAGCCAGTTCAATTAAACGTCTATAGGTCACTACTGCTGGTACGTATTGTTCTTGGGCTAGAAGAATTTTCCCGATGTACTCCTGTGCTTCTACTAAATCAGGTTTGGCAGAAGCTGCTCGCCGAAATGCTTTGAGGGCCTTGGATAAATTCCCTCTTGATTCCAGAATTTGACCGATTTGGAGGTGAATTTCAGGATTACGAGGGGCTAATTTCACTGCTTTTTCAAAAGCCGCCAGTCCAGCCATCTCATCCCCATGAATCAACCAAGCTGTGCCCAAACTTAGTTGGATACGGGTTTCGTTCGGAGCAATTTCCGCTGCCTTTTGGAACACTTTTATGGCTTCTTCGGAATTTTCCTGCTCTAACCAAGCTGCACCGATTAACTGGTATACTGTTAGATTGTCTGGCTCAATTTCCAGGATTTTTTCATAGGTTTCTATGGCCCGTTGATAGTCCTTTTGACGTAGCAGGGTAATGGCCAAACCAAAATAGGCGTTAATATTATCCCGGTTAAGTCTAGTGGCACGACGATAGGCCGTAGCAGCACCAGCATTGTCCCCAGCATTGGCGAGACTGTAACCCAGTGCGTAATGGAAATTAGGATTTTCTGGCTGGAGTGCGATCGCTTTTTTGTAAGCGGCGGCAGCTTCTTGGAATTTGCCCAGACTTGCTTGTAAGTAGCCAATGCCCGAAAAAATCTTAGGGTTTCCTTGTTCCAGCTTAGCTGCTTCTTCGTAAACAGCAACAGCTCCCTGATAGTCACCCGCATCTACCAACTCTCGTGCTTGATGAAGAAGGTCATTGAGCTGTGGATTATACTGCTGTCGGCTAGATACCAGAGTTGGCATTGCTTCAGCAATTTCTGGCAGGGGGGTTGCCACTACGGAAAAAAATAAGCTAAGAAGGAGGAACAAAGTTTGCTTTAGCAAGGTCAATTTTTTCATCGTCATCAGGTTAGTGTACTTTGGGAGGTTCACTTACTGATGAGTTTTACCATGAACACCCGCTAATCGGGAAGGGTTAGTTGGGATAAATTTTGGTTAACTTATGTTAAGCTACGGGTTTGCTTCTGGTCAACTTATGATAATAACCCTTCCGGTGTAGACCGGAAGGGTTAGTGTTGTCGGAGGATGTCAAGCTTAAATTTTGATAACTTAACAATCTTCTTTTAGATCTATATATGTAGATGTCTTTTAGATGTCTTTTTTATGACCCACCTATAGCGCTATAGGTGGGCTTCTTCAGTTTCACGAAAAGTTGAACCAGGGATGGCAAGCCTGATCCATAACGATTATTAAGATTGCAAAGCACCACTTTGGACCATCATCAGGATGAAAATACCAACACTCGCTACGACTAAAACCAGACCTAGAGCCACTGATTGACCCAAATGGTTGGGAGTTTGAGAAGTCTTCATGTCTGTTGTCCTTTCTTAAAGTTATGTATGCCGATAATGAACGATAACAAACTTTTGCCAAGGTTGATAAGAAAATGCAAAGTCTCTTAACTTAACTTTACTTAAGTTAATAATAACTAAAGTGTGTTCTAGTTTGCTCTTTAGCCGAAGGGAATATGATTTAAT
>NZ_JAAHHE010000391.1:0-5401 GCF_010692525.1 Moorena sp. SIO3B2 | reverse complement strand
CCCGCCTAGAGTGCGTTGAGTCATGGGTTTGCTGGAGGAATACTATGTACGAATACTATAAAGGATTGATTGCCAACTATAGCTGATTGTTGATCATACCATGTCAAGGGGTGATCTATCAAGGCAAGCTATCAGCTATCAGTTATCAGCTATCAGCTATCAGCCATTGGCCTGTGATCAAGCTACGGAAAAAGCTTTTAAATAAAATCAGCTGAGGGCTGACGGCTGACCACTGATGGCTGAGGGCTGACGGCTGACCACTGACCACTGACTGCTTAGACCCCTTAGATGGTTTACTCCTGCCATGGTGTATTAGGGGATGGCTCTTCTGTTGAAACCACCTTCAGTAAATTCCGAAGACCTTGATTCCACTTTTCTAGTTGTAAATATTCCTTCATTTCAATTTCCTCAATTAAGGAGTTAAGAGATTCATCAAGATTAGCTAGCTCTAGGATTTCTGCCATCCGATTTGCTTCTAATTCAGACAAAAACGGAAGACCTATTAGCTGGCGATACTCTTCTGCTAATTTAATATTTTTTTTTGTGGTTTTGGTTGACATTTGATTTATTGGTAATTTAATTCCCATTACTAAACATAGTTGTGATTTACTTGAATAAATTTAAAATTACTAGTGCTAGTTTTTGCCCAAGCCCAATTCTGATTTTTAGTTAATAGTTAAACAATGCTCTGGTAAATCAGATAAGAAATGTCATCAAGCAGTTTGTGCTAATCAAATAATCACTATCATTAGCTATGGTGTTTTTTTTAAGCCAGTTGCTGCTTGTTTTTTTTGTCTTCCTAAAACATTTAATTTTCTCTAAACTTTTACGGTTGCCAAGTCTCTGCTAAGTCCTATGATATCATTGTTGGTTTACTATTGTATGTATTTTTTAAAAACAGTTGCTTGTTGGGCTTTAGGTAGTCATACGAAATCCTTTAATTGTGGATTATCTAGTTCTAATAGGGAGGATGTATAGCGCTTTATAGTCTAATGAAGTAAACAGCATTTTTACCCTCTTACCTCTTACCTATTACCTATTTCGACTTCACTGCTCCCTGCTACCTGGTCCCTAAAATAATGTACCTCACCTAATTTAAAACTGTTGTATTCTTGACCTAGCCAGCATCTATAATCCCTAGTTAGAGTTTATATTCCTTAGCTTGCTTGCCGTCTATCGACTTAATAGCTAACTCTGCCTTTTTATTAATTTTTATGGCTCACGAAGGCATGGCTACAGCGGTTATTTATTTAATTAGTATTCACTTTCATGATTTCACTGAAAGCTTTGTGGAAAAATCATTATCCTCTAGTTATTATTTTATTTTTTATAAGTTTACTTAAGGATCATCTAAATACTTCTTTAAAGTAGGATGTTTGCCATTAATGACCAGATGATAAGCATCATTCAAGATTCGTAATAATTCCCTGAGCAGTTGAGTTAAATAATTTTGATAATAAATTACTTCTCGTGAATTTATAGAAGCCATGGCCAATGAACCAACAGTAAAATTGCTAGGTCTATTTATCAAAAATATTAGTAACTGCCAAAATGAAACAGCATTCGTTCGATTTGTTTTAGTTAAATTTTTTCCATGACTCAAAATTATCCGGAGCATACCATTTTTGGATATAACACTGTTAATTAGGCTTTTTAAGCTTAGTCTTATCCTTACTTTGATCGAGAAATTGCAGAGATTGGGCTGATTCCAATTTTTCAGATTATTCGCGAAGTAAGTAAGAATATGATTTATATCATTTTTCCTAAAAAATAATTCCCTTAAATAGCTATCTCGATTAACAATAATTGGATTTAGCTCACTTTCAATAGCTTGAGCAATAGCATCATTTACAATAGTATATTTTAATACACTTTCTTTTTGGATTTGGTAAGGATGATTTTTGTAATCAAAAGGAGCAGTGATTATCAATGGGTTAGTTCTTTGATAATTTTTAATTAAATTTTCTGGAAATACAACCATAAAATCATGGTTTTCTTCTGCTCGTTTATCCCCATCAGCAATTCTTGATGCAACTTCTTGAAATTCTTGATTTTTTAAGATACGTGACATCATAGTAGATTTACCAGCGCTAGTTTCACCATAAAAACAAACATTCACATTGTTAACTATATTATCATTATTTATAAGTACATATTTTTCATTATCATGAGGATTATCCCAGTCAAAATTAAGAAATGAATTAGAAATATTAATCCAAATTTCACGTTGTCTTTCTAAAGATAAGTGGTAAGATTCAAGGGAATCTTCAAGTAAAAAAATAATTGAAGATTCAAGGAGAGCTTTACTCAAATTTTCATAGTATTCATTATTACTATCTGTCTCAATACTAGTGATTAAATTCTCCTTTTTTTGATCCCAATCACCGGAAGCTTCTTCAAAATAGTACCCAAAATCCTTAGATTTATCATAACTATCTCCAAAATTGTCTGATTCATATAAATCACTAGGAGCTTGTGGATTGGCATTATTGGTAGCTACTACCTGGAAAATATCAAACACTGAAACACCCCCTGGAGTACTTCCAACAACATTACCTCTATTAAGTCTTGAAAATAAATTTATCATCCTATACATAGATCCATCCTCCAAGCTAATCATCTACATTATAATTTAGAAAAGGTATTTAATACCGGATAATTATTCTTCGACAAATCCTTAAAAATTTTATAAATTAATTAAATTTGTTTTAATTATCTTTTTTTACTATATACTATTTTTAGTAGTAACACAGTTTTTATATTTTATGGACTTATTTATTAACATTTAACACTTTTAATTTTCAATAAAAAGCGGGGCAATCAGAGTAGGAATGCCCCTAAGCAGTTCCCCCTCCTGATTAGCTATAGCTAATCATAATAATTTGTTTACTGATGATGATTCTTAAGCTCAAAAAAGATTTGGCGCAAACGCTTGAGGGCACGGCTACCTTGTTGCCTGGCACAGGTCTCATTGACAACTTCTCCGTTAGAAGCTAGATTGCTCACTACTTCTTTCCAAGACAAGCCTTGTATTTCCCGTAATACGATTATTTTGTAGTCCTTTGACTCTAATTTTTTAAGGGCTAGCTTCAGCAACCTTAAGTCTTCATCGTCATAGTTTTCTGAGGAAAAGCTATTGCTGGCTTCTGGTGCTATTTGACGCTCTATTAAATTAGAGTCCCATGACTGTTCTTTTTCTTGTTTCCGGCTGATCTCACGGATGACATTCAAAGAAGTTACCCTAATCCAGGCTCCAGGGTTTTTAATCTCTTGGCCAGAGTCTAGCAGTTTTATTCCCCGCAAATACGTTTCATTAATTACATCGTAGCTTTGATCATCAGGTAAATTAAATTGGCGTAGTTTGGACTTTATTGAGTTTAATAATGCAGCATAATAGTTTGCTTCCTTAGTTTTTAAATAGCTTTGGTTAAGCAAATAGTTAACTGCTGATTCAAACTTTTCCTTCTTTTCATTAGGGGTTAAATTTTTGCTAGGCACTTATTATCGCTCCTTGTTATGGTGACATTGAACATCACCTCCTGTTTGATAAATAATCTTTCTCTATATAGCATTTATGGCATTTATGAGGTACACTTCTAAACCTAAAAGTCACCCTTGATCAGGGGAAACAAAGAGGGATCGCTAAAGTCACCTTTGATGAGGGGGAGCAACAGGGGATCGCTTTCTACCTCATAGGAGAAAGAGTTGCTATATATCTCAACTTTAGGTTTAACACTACCTCCTGTTTCCGGATTTGTGACAAGTGACACCCAGTGGGCTATTTACTACTTAAAGAGACTAGTTTTTATACGTAGCAGAGTAGGATGCTGAGGGAATCATCAAAGTTCATCTTCTATATATATGTGCAGAACTCTCAGAAAGTGTGACACCCTTGAGTAGCCGATTACGCTGCTACGCAAATCGTAAGCATTCAGTTATCAGCTATCAGCGTGTCGCGTATCAGCTATCAGATAAAGGGTTATGGCTACACTACTTGATGTGCTTTTGAATAAAATAAGCACCGATTGCGCTACGCGCACGCTGCGCGAACAGTAGCATGAGCCTTGGCCATTCGCGAATGGCTGACGGCTGACGGCTGACGGCTGACGGCTGAATGCTGACCGCAAATCATCAGATTGCCTCTTCTATATATATGTGCAGAACGGTCAGAAAATGTGACACCCTCTCGGGAAAATTTCCAAAAAAACAGGGTGCTTGAATTTTGAAGAGTAGCACCTCTAGAAGAATGAGCCAGTCAATGTCACAGAATCCTTGAACAGGCACATTAATATATAGCCTCGAAATCAGACTCTAAAGCTGCTAGTAGGCCGTGAAAGAACATGCCTACTAATTTTGCTCAAAAATTCTTTGGGGTAGAAATTATACTCTGAGTCAAAGCCTGCTCGATAGTTTGTAGCGTCTAGGCAGGCACTCAAGAGGAAATCGTCGCTATTTTAACACTCGTCTTGGATTGCTCAATCACTATGTTAAAGAAGAATCAACAGAAAAAACCAAGTAAGCACAACTTCCCAGTTTGGCAAATTACCTTACCGCTCTGTGGAGTCCTGATCTGCGCTATAGGAGCTATCACAACGGTCTATATGATCAACGGTCGCTACCTTTTTCACTTCAAGGCTACTCCCGGCGGGGGACTCGAAATAATGACTGATGTAGACAAAAGGGAGATCAAAGAGACATTAAATTAGCACAAGCGACCAATAGACTTCCCTAGTTTTTCTGGGAGGTCTAATCAACAAGGGGGTATGGCAGGTGTAGTGAGGAGGGGAGTGGGAATAAACTCTCACCGATTTAAATTCTGAATGGGGGCGCTTTGGGGAGATGGGCAGAGGCTATGGGGGTGACGGTTACCCTACACCGGAAAACCCACACTCTTTCCCCTACTCCCTGCTCCCTGTTCCCTGCTCCCTAAAACCTAGGACGATTTATCTCACCCAATTCAGAACTACTATAGATTATCTACCAATACTCACAATCCAGGTACCGATATAACTGGGTAGTGGAATATCACCAGCGGCTAAGACATAACAAACGAAGTAATAAGTACCCCCATCAGGGTTTTTGACATTGGACAATACTAATTCCACATTTTGCTTGGCTGGAACTGGCTCTTCCATGTAAATCTGAAGGCTATAATTCTCTTTGTCCCAGACTACTTCAGAGACCGGGAGGGATTTACCGTCAACGCGCACTTCAATTTTGTCCACGTCGAACTTACCATCGTAGTAATCTGGATAAGAAATAGAAAACTGAGCAACTCCCAATTCCAGTTTCTTCTTGGGAATCCTCAAGCGGTAACGATCCCAGTAATTGGGGGCACCGTTAAAATCTAGGTGATATCTCAGGATATTTTCCCGCTTAACACCACTCCAGAGTACCAATC
>NZ_JAAHHE010000390.1:0-5426 GCF_010692525.1 Moorena sp. SIO3B2 | reverse complement strand
TGTTTTTGTAAAGTAAATATCTGAATTACCTGCACGAATCTCACCATCTACCAACAGATTAGGTGTGCCAATCAAATGAAAGCTCTCATCATCTGTAAATCTTGCCCAAACTTTATTACTTTCCTCCGGTTCCCTGATTTCTAGATTCTCACCATTTCTGGCTATTTCCCAATCATTTGTTGAAGGTCTGAAGGCATCCTTTGCCCTAACAATTCCATCTACAATTAGTTCTCCATTACCTTTTGGTATAAGGTTAATATCCTGATCAGTATTACTTCCAATCGCTTCGATCCGATTGTAGCCAATTCCAATCCCTTGGGTGAGATTTTGGGCGTAGAATGCCCCGATATCAGCATCTGCGTTGTTATGGCTGGCTCTAACTCTCAATTCACCGCTTTCCACATGAAGCTTCTTGCTCGGTCCAGTTATCCCGATACCAAGGCTACCTGCAAAGGAAGAGTTGCCTGTACCTTTGACAGTCAAACCACCATTGGCTGCTGTGGTTAACACCATTCTCTCATTAGTGCCATTAGTATCTCTCCAGGAGTGGTTGCCATTGGCAGCATAAAATAAAGTCTGACTATTGATACCCAGTCCGTATCCATCCCAAAGTTGCAATTTTAGGTTGTTGGTAGTGTCACTATTTGTAAAGACAATTTGTTGAGCACCATCGAGTTGAATCTCGCCTGCGCTAACCGTCAACTTCCCTTGTACTTTTAATTTCGATGAACCTGGATCTGTTGTGCCGATACCAACCTTGCCTGCGAAGTAGTTATCTTCAGTACCTCCAAACCATGCAGAATTGTCTGCACTCCCAGTCCATCCACCATGCTCTACAAAGAAACGAACTGATTCCCCTTCGCTTCTGACTTGGAAGATAGGCTCACCAGCATTGGGATTGGATTGGACTCGATAGACTAAGCCGGTTGCCCCTTGAGTACCGTCACCGCGATGATTATTGCTGTTGGGAGCTTCCATCAGCAGAGTACGCTCACCAGAGGTGTTGCTGCTAGCACTAAAGGTGCCAGTGACAGTTAAATTCCCTTGTACTTTTAACTTTGATGAACCTGGATCTGTTGTGCCGATACCAACCTTGCCTGCGAAGTAGTTATCTTCAGTACCTCCAAACCATGCAGAATTGTCTGCACTCCCAGTCCATCCACCATGCTCTACAAAGAAACGAACTGATTCCCCTTCGCTTCTCACTTGGAAGATCGGGTCACCGTTATTGGGATTGGATTGGACTCGATAGACTAAGCCGGTTGCCCCTTGAGTACCGTCACCGCGATGATTGTTGCTGTTGGGAGCTTCCATCAGCAGAGTACGCTCACCAGAGGTGTTACTGCTGAAGCTTAAACTTCCATTTACTGTGGTATCACCTGTAACACTCAAATCTCCCTCAATAACAACCAAACTACTGGCACTATTACCACCAGAACGCAGGGTCGGTCCAGTGATTGCACCACTATCCAAATTACCACTAGGCAAACGCACTCCAGAATACTGGCGTACACTGAGATCAGGAGTCACATTACCGTTTCCAGCAATTGCCAGCTTTGCCAGAACAATCGAGTCCTCAGGCACATTTCCCAGGGTAGCAACTTGGATATTGGGTTTTTCGTGCCAGCGCCTGGCACCACTGCTACCCAAACCTCCATCAGTTGTTTGATCCGATTGTTCTTCTTGATAGGAAATAACTAAGTAAACTTCCTGATTTTTGTGGGCACTGAGATCAATTGGCGGAGAGTTTGTACTCAGAATAATCTGTCGGCCTTCACTGTCAAGAGCCGTACCAGGTTTGACAATCACCTGATTAGTGTCAGTCTCAAGAGTCAAACCATCACAAATGCCCGAAACCCGGAGGAATTGGTCTAGGCGGCGCTGTCGGTCAATATGATATTTTTGTTCATCAATAAAATCCTGGTCTTTTAAAAACTCACCGTCGAAGTAGCGTACTCGCTTGTCAATGTAAGGATACTGAATATAATCTGCCATTTTAATTCTCCCTTAGTTACGATATCGTTGTGGTGCCCAATAGTGTAGTCTCCCCAACGATGATGCCTGGTTTACTTTCAGTGGGCTGATTAATAATTTGCATACCGGGTATTAACACCCGCAAAGCATAAAACGTGTGAGCTGGTTTCTCCTGATTCACAATTGCCTTAGCAATCTCTTCCTGACGTTGCAGCAGTTTAGGGTCTCGCTCATTCAAGGTGATTGTCACCTGGAAGTAGTGAGGGGGTTGTTCAAATTCGTAGATTTTGACGTCTTCTTGAGTGTAAAGTTCTAGCATTTGCTTCACTCCCGCCTTAGTCCCCCGTTGGCGATAGAGAGGCACAATATTGCTGATAAATCGGCGTTTAGTCTCCTCACTCCAATCATCTCGCAAACTTAAAGCCACCCAACTGGCCAGCCAAGGTATAAACTCAGTTGGTGCTATCTCTGACTCTACTGGTAAATCAGGATGATTATAGGGATTGAAGTAAGTAGGGATACGGTCAATGTACTCTTCTAGAGCCAACTGCTCAGGATTCGGATCATCAGTATCCCTGGGTAAAAAGCCACTCATTACCCGCTCCAACGCTAGCAGGAACCGACCAACAAAAGGGTCTTCCTGAAAGTTAGCTGGTAGATAGTTTAGATAGCTACTTGGGTTGTTGGACATAAGCGCGTTTGTATCTAGGTTTTAAACACACGAATTGTTGAAAAAGGGAATAGGGAATAGGGAATAGGGAATAGGGAATAGTGGGGAGATGGGGAGATGGGGAGATGGGGAGATGGGGAGATCACTTGCCTGTTCCCGATTCCCTATTCCATCCTGGGAGTTCCTTGAGGGCATCGGTGGGCATTGCCCATTTAATTGATCCGGGAACTGATCAAAGAGCTTCCGAGAGCAATGCCCACCCTACTACGATTCCACTCACTGTTCCCTACTCCCTACTCCCGATTCCCGATTCCCGATTCCCGATTCCCGATTCCCTACTCCCTTACTAACTAGTTAATTGCCATTGCTCCCCTATGTATTCCATGATTACTAAATTCAACTGTACGTTAAAGTCTACTAACTCATAGTTTTTAAGTTTAACTCTGATCAGCTCTTTTTCGATAAACTGGTAGGTGTCTTTCGGTTTACTGCGTTCCTCCCGCCAGGTTCCTAACTGAACCACCTTTGTACCTGTGGTTGGAGCTTGGCTGAGAGCTTGTTTGAGGGTAATTTTATTGCTGGAAAAATCAACAGTGTCAATTTCTCGATTTTCTGGATTGCTATTAGTAGGAATGATCCCAACCGTATCCCCCGCTGCCAATCCCGTTACTTGATTCACCTTGAACTCAAGGTTGGAGATAACTTCGGTAATCTCAAAACTAAGGGGACGGAAAACCATGGTACCTAGTCCATAAGCTTTATTTAAACCTGAAGACAAGGTCAATTGTTTTAGTCCTTCCTCAATACTACTAATAGTATAGTATTCCTGATCACTACTGCTGGGGTCTAGTTGAATAGTATCCCCTAGGTTAAAACCGGTGGTGTCTTGAACCGTAATCTGAGTCTGGGATCTTGAGCTTGCCTGAGTTAAAACAGTAGTGGTTAGCTCATGAGTATGAACCATGACATCCTCGACATAGTCCACTCCAGGGATGCGATCCAGTAATTGATATAGCTCCGAAACGTAAATACTCCTACCAAAAGGCCAACCCTGACCATCCCAATAAGACTGGGAATTAACTGGGTGGAAGAAAGCTTGTGCTTCCTGGTTTGCCTGGTCTTGAACCTGCTGGGCATTGCCCCCCGCCACTAGATAGAGTCGCGCCCAAACTCGCAAGGGTAGGTAGTCTGGGGTAACTACGTGATGGCGTACAGTCAGCAACCGCCGTTCATCCAAGAAAGACCATAAGCCTTGCAACAGTGAAGCAGTGATATTGGGTTGATACCAACTGGCTCCTTGGATAGTTCCATGATTTTGGTTAGCAGTCTTATCCTTAGCAATGCTACCAGAGCCTTCACCCAAATCCCAGCAACCAACTAATCCCTTTTCTGTACCTTTAAGAAAGTCATTCATCTCCTGTTTAATGTCTGCCTGCAAGCGGACTCCCTCCCAAATCCGCAATTGAGTAATTATGCCTTGGAAATAATTGCTTTGGTTACCTCGACAGCCAAGATAAAGGGATGAATTATTAATTGTATTATCTGAAGTGATATCTTCAGTAAAGCCTTCTAATTCTCCATCAAGATATAAGTACAGTGTTGAACTATCTTTTACAAAAGCAACGTGATGAAAGTTGTCATCATTAATCGCTTTGGTAGAACTAATGGTAGCAAAGTTAGTACCATCACTTCTAGTTACCTGTAATTTACCAGAGCGATTTTCATATCTAATCCCATAAGGAAAACCCCCAGAACCACTACCTTTTTCTAGGATACTATTATGGGTTTCTTGGGTTCTAGCTTGTACTTTTTCAGGTCTGACCCAAAGTTCAATGGCAAAATCGTGATCGTTCGCAAAATTGAGTTGGTCTGAGTGAGGGATTTCCAGATAATCATCCTGGCCATCAAAGGAGAGCAAACTGTAGTTATCAGCTAAAGTTTGAGGAACCACCAGCAAGCTAATGTTTCCTGGGGCTGGTTCTTCTCTGGCAGTTGCTTGACTCAAAGCCAGATTCTGCTGAGAAATGCATTTAGCCCTAGCGACTACCCCAAAAGGACCAAGAGCCTTAGCGGTTGGTGTTTCCTGCCAGTCTTGTAGTACCAGTTGTTCAAAGTCCTCACTACTGACTGCCCGGTAGCGTTGCCGCAAATCCACAATGGTTTGCTGCACTGCTGTCTCCAAATCCCCTTCCAGCTGCCACTGGGAACCATTAAGCAGCTTGAGAAACATTTGTGTGTTTTCATCTGGAATCTGATTAGTCCGGTAAATCACCATCTCCGTCAACCAAGCCAACATCTCGATCAGGATGATGCCAGGGTCAGTAGGATTGTGGTCAGTCCAATCAGGATACTCTTTCGGTATTAGAGAAATAGCCTCTTCTAAGAGGTCAGCATAATTACGGTCATCTAGGTTAGGTAGTGGTAGTGGCATTTGTCATTAGTTGGTTGTGAGAATTTAGAATGTAGAATGTAGAATTTAGAATTTAGAATTTAGAATGGTGAAGGCAGAATGGTGAATGGTGAAGGCAGAATTTAGAAGTTAGAATGGTGAAGGCAGAAGGCAGAAGGCACAAGGCACAAGGCAGAAGGCAGAAGGCAGAAGGCACAAGGCACAAGGCACAAGGCAGAAGGCAGAAGGCAGAAGGCACAAGGCAGAAGGCACAAGGCAGAATGGTGAATGGTGAATGGTGAATGGTGAATGGTGAATTCTAACTTCTAACTTCACCATTTTAACTTCTAACTTCACCATTTTAACTTCTAACTTCACCATTTTAACTTCTAA
>NZ_JAAHHE010000039.1:0-45933 GCF_010692525.1 Moorena sp. SIO3B2 | reverse complement strand
GTAAAGCAATTCTTTAGATACTACTGAGTAATCCTTACCCACCCAGACCAGGGAGACTTGATCCACTATACCGCCTTTGAGAGACACTATCGAAAAATTCCGCAATCGGTCTGTATCAGTTTCGATAATTCGAGGCACACTGGCTGCATTTAAGTATACAGTCCCTTCCGGACTAGTAACAATCATTGTTCGTAGTCGGTCTTTGGTGTGCTTTAGGATGTGGTGCATATGACCAAAGGTGACTAAGGGAATGTTTTTACCCAAGGAATAGGTTTTTGCGATCGCATCTTCCAAATCCGGGTCCCCATGATCACCACCAGCAGGATACCAGTCTTTCCCACAGGGAGCTTCTGCTTGATCACCTAGTCCCGTCGGACCATTATGACCGATCAAGATTACCGTTTCGTAAGCCGCACTACGCACTGCTGCTAAAATGCGCTCCACTGATTCAGAAAAGCTATTAATTCCATACTGTTCCCTGTAAAACTTCTTATTCCGCCAACTCTGCCCGCCCCAACTGTAAGGGCGAGCACCAACTACAGAGAGATTTAAATCTGGGAAGTCAAGGTAACCATAACCCACATGGGTTGACCCCAGTAGGTTCAACTGTTGCTGTACCCTATCTTCTACTTCATGGTCATAAGGACACTTTTTCCTTCCCCATTCCGAGGCAGTATACCAAGCATCATGGTTTCCCATAATCACTGCCTTGGGTAGGTCAATAGCAGCAATCATCTGGACTATATCCACCGCCTCATTGCCGAAATCCCCGACAAATAAGACCAGATCCACACCCAACTGCTCAAGAGCTATAGCATCTTCCGCTTCCCACAGTTGATGAATGTCTCCAACAACAGAAATTTGGATTGATTGTTTTTGATGAATGGTCATACTTGTCTTACTATCGCCCCTTTTCCAGCATAAAGGCAAAAGGGCCAACAGTAATATGAAATCCAAAAAAGAATACTACATATCACCCTATTATCCCATTATCCCATTATTCCATTATTCCATCACCCCTTTGCACAGAGCTTGTTTATGAGCATCCGGATCGAGCAGCTGATGGCTGAAGAATAGATTAAGTGTAACTTTCCTTGAGGAGTGTCTAACGGTACTGAGGTATTCGTGATGGCTGATCTGAAACTATTGGCAAATTCTACCGTCTCTACTCTCTGTCCCCCCTTAGGGCTGTTTAATCTGCTCAATAGTATCTAGTCTAATGGGCAGATAGGGGAAATAGCTCAGATCACGGAGATCAGAAATACTTTATTCTTCCATTGTTCCATTCTTCGCCACCTTCGGCCTATTCCTCTCCTTGCTGTGAAGCACCATGAATAACACTTTCACAGGAAACATCAACGTAAGCGGTTAGTAAGAAGCGTATGTCTAGACTAGCGTTTAGCCCAGGGGCAGGACCAGAACAGTTAATCAATGGACGTTATCAAGTTATTGACATCCTTAACCGTGTGAGCTGGGGTCAAACTTATATTGCGGTAGACACTTACCGACCGGGAAATCCCCAATGTATTGTTAGACAATTCCGTCCTGTTAGTGATGACCCTGACTGCTGGCAAGCTGCAAAAGATATATTTCGTCGTGAAACTAAAATTTTGGAGATTATCTGTCAGCATGACCAAGTTGCCCAAATTTTAGATTGCCTAGAAATTGACCATAGCTTCTACATAGTTCAAGATTTCATCCCTGGACGACCCCTGAGTGAGGAACTCAATCAACCTTGGAGTGAAAGCAGATTGATTACTCTGCTACAAGAGGTTTTAGAAATTTTGGCATTTGTCCATCGCCAAGGGGTGATTCATGGTGATATCAAGCCAGACAATCTGATCCGACGATCAGACGATAGCAAGTTAGTTTTAACTGACTTTAGCGGTATTAAGCAGGTGCGGACACCATTAGTTGGTGTTCAATTTAGTGCCATAGCGGCTTTGGGCGCATTCGGGTATATACCAACAGAGCAGGTTCTGGGTAAACCTCGTCCCTGTAGTGACCTATATGCTGTAGGGATGATTGGCATTGAGGCACTCACAGGACTCAAACCCATACAGCTAGAAGAAGACCCATTAACCGGAGAAGCCCTTTGGCAGGACTACGCCACAGTCACTAAAGATTTCGCTGCCATTATTCAGCAGATGGTGCGCTATTACTTCAAAGACCGTTACCAGTCTGCTGATCAGGTTTTGGAGGCACTCCATTCCTTAACTAGTTCTAAACCATCTATAAACTTACCAATGTCCCCAGCACCACCAACATCCCCAAACCCCTACAAAGAAAAAACTGACGATACTCTGCTTGAGCCAATTGAACCAGAGACTCTTCAAACCGAGGAAACAGAGGAAACAGAGGAAACAGAGGAAACAGAGGAAACTTATTTTCCCTCTGTGCCTACTATTCCTAAAAGAAGGGCTAGTGGACTTAATCTCACCGCAATCGGAGTTTCCACATATCTAGCCTTATTAGTCGTAGCTGGAGGCTACTTTTTACTCAAGACTCCCAACCAGGCAGAAACTAAGCTAGCACAGGCTGAGCAAAAGTACCAGGAAGGAGATTTAGAAGCAGCACTGAACCTGGTAAAATCGATTCCGGAAGATAGTGAAGACTATCAGGATGCTCAAAATGCGATCGCTCAGTGGCAAAAGGATTGGAAAGATGCCAAAGCCCTATTCCCCCTCATCAAAACCGCCTTTGACCAACAGAAGTGGCTAGAGGTAGTTGAGCAGGCTAGTCAGATTCCTAATATTGTCTTCTGGCAACAGCAAATAGAACCTATGGTCAGCCAAGCTCAAGCCAATCTTGAGAAGGAAGCTTACCAGTTACTAGAGCAAGCTTACAACCAGGCTATCGAGAGAGACTTTACTGGTGCACTCAACACATTTAAACAAATCCCAAAGGGAACAAAAGCCTACGCTACAATTCAAGAAAAAGTTCCTGAGTACACTCAAAAGCGAAACATCAAAGCGAACTTTCTTCTTCAGCAGGCTTACAATCGAGCCGCTCAGCAAGACTTTACCGGTGCATTGGTATATTTGAAAAAAATTCCTAAACATACCGATGCCTATGCTAAGGCTCAGTCAAAAATTGTTGACTATACCGCTAAGCAAGAAATTAGGGCTAACTATCTATTAAAGATGGCTGATAATCAAGCTGTTTTGAACAACTACACTAAGGCTTTGGATTATTTGAGACAAATTCCTGAAGGTACCTCCGCCTATGCCAGAGCTCAAGCCAAAATTCAGCAATATACTCGATAAGCTGTTGTGCCTTTCAACTGTCTATTATTGAAATCAAATAAAGAAGATATATCCCAGTGTCCTTTTGCCTTAAGCTATCAGCTAATAGCTGATAGCTTACCTGTTTTACCCTACAGTAGTTAATTGATATTTTCTACTAGCCACTAACCTGTTGCGGCGATTCATTCCTACTTCTATCATAGCAGGCCTTTCTCTGTTCACTACTTCGGTAAATTTGCCGGAATTAGCCATAACTTGTCTACCTGGTGCGTAAGCTTCAATCACATTACCGCTCACAGCACACATCACCATTAAATAGTCACAAACTGGGCATTCAGTTTTGGTGACCTGATCTCCAGCACAAGCATAATGTGATGCTTGAGAACCGATTAAGTAGTGACGTTGAGCCATATTCCCACAGTTGGGACATCGGACTGATTGAGTAGTCTCCATTGCCGATTCTCCTCATTTACATGTCATTGCTTGAAGGAAATAAGTCAGAATTTAACTCATAATTCAGAAAGTTTTTTAAATTTTTCTGTTTTTAATTAACCCTGAAGTTGCTTTTCAAGGGCGGCAGTAAATTTTTCATAGGGAACAACTCCTACAATATTTTCTACCACCTCACCGCCCTTAAAAATCAGCACAGCAGGAATACTGCGTATCCTGTATTTTTTGGCAGTAGCTTTGTCGGCATCAATATCGATTTTTACGACCTGAACGCGATCTTTGTAGTCTTCAGCAAGTTGTTCCATGAAAGGACTAATCTTACGACATGGACCACACCAAGGGGCTGTAAAATCCACGACTACTGGCCCTTCATAGGTTAAAATTGAATCAAATTCACTGTCTTTGATGTAAGGCACTGTACTCATGATATACTCCTTAAATTTTTGAAAACTACCACAAACTTATAGTCAAGGATCAACGGTCAATGATCAACATAGTTACCACTTTTATCTTCCCTTAAAAAGAGGGGCGGTTAATCGGTTTGAATAGCTGTAATAACCAGGATGGCTAAGGCTATAGTTTGGTTTACCATAGTTGTATGAAGTTGCTTGATGCATTAAGTTATGGCTGCTGAGGAATTAGAAAGGGATAGCCTGATCGAAAGGCTAAACCAAGGTAGACAAGCGAAGGCAACTATGGGTGGCTATGCAGGTTATGGTTCACCGGCCTTCGGTCAACGGGCCCTAAATGGTGAGTTGGTGGATGATCCCCAAGAACAGCATGTAATTGAGTTAATTCGCCGTCACCATAAATCGGGCAAGTCATTACAACAAATCGCTAACTGGCTCAATCACCATGGCTATACAACCAAGCGTGGTCAGCAGTGGAAACGGATCTCGGTTAAACGGGTTTTAGACCGGCTATACGGTAGAACCCCTAGGTTGTCTACTTTGCCTCAAAACCCCAGTCAAGGGAACTTAAAAGAGTAAGCTCCAAGCTGGTAAAGTAGTTAGAACACCTTCAACACAAAGTTAGATAAGCCAGAGAACCTGATCGGACAATTCCATCGGACAATTCCATCGGACAATGCCATTGGACAATGCCATCGGACAATTGCCAAGCTAGGTCAGCAATGCCTAATTATTTGCCCCTAAGCCCACATGGTTAAAGTCCCAGGCTCCCTGGCAACCTCTAAAAGCCAAAAGCTAGGTCATATAAGGGTTAAAGGTTATTTTGCTGTAACATCTATTTATTATATACCTTTATACAAGTTATGTGCATATTATTTATGGGTTTACGGGATTTGTCCGTAACATCCCTCTAAAAAAACCCAGGCTCAGTAAATACACCAGCGCCATAGTTTTAAGCGGTTGGCGGCGGTCGTAGGTCACGGAATTTCACCCATCAAATTAATTATGCAACTCAACGACCGACTTATCTGCGCCCCAACCCTAGAAGAAGCAATTGACGATCAGCCTTTAATCGTTGCTCCTGAGACCCTCCTAATAGACATAATTGCTTTGATGAGTCAGGAGGGAGGCAAAAGTTGTTCATTGCCCAATTTCCACTCACCATCAGACCAGCTCACCATTCGTGAACCACGGTCTAGCTGCGTTTTGGTAATGGAATCAGACAAGTTGCTGGGAATCTTTACTGAGCGCGATATTGTCCGGCTAACGGCTAATGGAATTAACTTTGAAGAGGTAACAGTAGCTGAGGTCATGGCACAGCCTGTGATTACCTTTCCTCAAACTGCTTGTCGGGATATCTTTGCCGCCTTATTTATATTTCGTCGGTTTCGGATTCGCCACTTACCAATTGTGGATGATCATGGTCAGCTAGTGGGTGTTGTCTCACCAGAGCGAATTCGCCAGGTATTGCGACCAGCCAATCTGCTCAAGTTACGGCGGGTATCAGAAGTGATGACCCCCCAGGTGGTTAATGCCCTTCCAACTGTCTCAGTATTGAGTTTAGCCCGACTCATGAATAAGCACCGAGTTAGTTGTGTGGTGATTACATCTGACCATGGACAGGATAACTGTCTGCCAGTGGGGATTGTCACAGAGCGGGATATTGTCCAATTTCAGTCTCTCAAGCTGAATTTGTCTAAAGTCCAGGCTCAGGATGTGATGAGTACACCTCTATTTCTGCTGAGTCCGGAGGATTCTCTATGGACAGCTCATCAGGAAATGCAAAAGCGTCGTGTGCGGCGATTGGTGGTCTCTTGGAATTGGGGTAAAGAAATTGGTATTGTCACCCAAACAACCCTGCTGCGAGTGTTTGACCCAATGGAAATGTATGGGATTGTGGAGACATTGCAGCAAACAGTTGAGCAATTAGACCCAGCCAAAGAATCCGTGAACAAATCCCACAAAGCCATTCCCCCTGGTGAAGAATCTGGGGAGGTGGCAGAAAATGCGATCGCTTTATCAGGAGATAGGTTTAATCATAAATCAGAGCCACCCAACACAGACCAAAACACAGACCAAAACAGAGAACTAACAGTGATTTTGTCACAACCCATAGAGGGTCAAGCATTAAATACTTCCCAACAGTGTGAGGCTTTCAAATACCCCAAAAGTAAATTGGGTACCACTCAAGATTATCAACTGTGTATCCTGCTCAACACTATTCAAGCTATTCTAGAGAACCTACTTAACCAATCTAACCTATCCTCAGAATTACGTCAAAGCCAGCTTAATTCAGCCTTAGATAATGTTGATCAAATGCGAGAGCTAATACAGAAAGCCCAAAACCAGTCTTGTCGGGATCAGGTCGTGGTAGATCAGGTAGGTACTTCTAGCAGTTAAGGTAATCCAGATTTAATGGGCATATTTGAAGGGGTCTCTTGGGGTGCATCTCACTTTTGTAAATGTTCGTAGGGTGCCTTAGGGACGGGGTACCCCTTATGTTCTTGGTAGCCAGTGTTAGGAGAATCCGTCCCGGATGCTGTTGGTGAAATATTTCTTAACAAACCAAGAAGCCCCCTCAGCCCTCACCCCCAGCCCCTCTCCCAACCTTGGGAGAGGGGAGCAGATTACGGCAGAATAAGGGTTTCACGAATTCGCCAGCAGCATCCGTCCCGTAACGCACCACCTGCTCAAACGGCAAAAATGAGATGCACCCGTCTCTTGTAGGGTAGGTTAACGGTCAACAATAACTAATTGGAATTCCTTGAGTGCTGGTAAAAAGTTTTTGTTTTCATGACTAGGGCGCGTCAGTTTAATCAGGGCAAAACGTTGGATAGGAGTTAGTGCTGCCCACTGTTGAGGAGTTACTACGACTCCAAATTCCATAGCTTTTTCCGCCACGGTAGATGGAATTACCTGAGAATTCATCCAGGGAGCTTGGGGATCAACAGGTAAATTAGAAGCCGGTTTTCCTGTATAGTTTATAACTAGGTGTTGAACATAGTCTCCATACTTTTGGATTGACTCGGTCGTAGTGCAGGGTATCTCTACCAGTTGCTGACGCTCCTGTTGATTAAACTGATGCCAGTGGCTCAGTTTAAGTTTGATGCCGCAAGTGTCTAATTTCATCCGCACTTGTATAGGAATGCACCGTAAAGAATCCACAAAATCCGTTTCAAATTGGAAAAAATTAGTCATAGTCTTCTCAATCTTATTCATTAATGAAGTTTTCTTGTGCTAGTACTGCGGATAATCCAGTAACTAATTGATAGAGATATAATGGCAATTGCTAATCCAATTACCTGGCTTCCAGAAGTTTTTTCCAGGTCAAGAATAATGATTTTACGGGCAACGGCAATTAAAGACGTAACAACAACTAACTCAAGTTGAATAACATGTTTTCGCAGATAAGCGGTTATATTCTCTAAAATTTCTAGTGCAATGAGAATATTTAGAAACAGTCCAAATATTTTGAAAAGTGTTTTGCTCAAAACTATTGCTTCTGGATTGGTTATTTCTTTAACTAGTGAGATAACTAGGCTTCTAAGTGCAACCAATATTACCACCACCATCACCAAAGAGAGAACTTTGGAAACAAAACCCTCGAACAGATTTAGCCCGTATAAAAAATTCTCATCTTTGCCTGCATTTCTAAGTTTTTGGAAGAGTTGTCTTAACCGCCTCATAGGAATAGGTTAGTAAAAATACAGATGATGGTTGATTTTAACACTTCGACGGGGTATAAACGGAACAGATGAGTCAATGTTGTGGTTGCCTTTCCCTGATGCCACCCCCAGGGTAAGCGCCAGAAAAAATTGCCCATAATGTGCATTGGCTGGATATCGGTTGATCGTGGCTCGAAACCCCTATAATCTCGTAGAACTTGATTCTCAATAGAGTTTAATAGTTGATAATGAACCCAGTTTTTTCTCAATAAGCTACAGCTTATTGATTCTTGCGCTTACCCTGATGCCACCCCCCTTGTTCAACTATCACAATCTCTATGACGTCATAAAGCCAAGACGATCGGCAAGAGGGAGGGCGTTGCTGATTCATGCAATGATTGAAGGTAATTGGGAATTGGGAATTGGGAATTGGTCACTGACCCGACTACACTTGACGGAGTTCCTTAGTTCAGTAACCCTAGAGGGAGAATAGACCCGAAGAGGGGACAGAGGGGGCAGATTGACCATGATATTTGTCACAAAAATTTACATTGGGGGTGGAGCAAGATTTAGTAAACATATAGTAAAGATTTGATTAAAGTTATCTTTAAGTTGAGCAGGGTGACATATAGGTCCTAGATTTCCTTCTCAGCTTACTCAAGATTACGTGAAGATTGTGTGAAATTTGCGTAAATTTGGTAATTTTGTGAAGAAAATATGAACAAAATGTGAATGTAGAAAAGAAATGTGAGTTTTCGCTTGACAATTACCCCTTGAATTTACTAGATTTCCTTTTGTAGATGAACAAAGTTTCAGGTTCAAGATCATCGGCGTGAAATATAACTTCATCAACCTGACAGCCAAACCAATCCAATTTTGGATTTGTCTTTTTTGAAAGAATCAAAGAGGGTAACTATGCTCAAGAAGCTTGATTTTATTGTTTCAGCTCACTCGGCCAGCTTTTTGAATAGAACTTGTAACTACTTCAGGTTAGACGCCATCGCCGTTATGGAGCTAAGGCTGAGTAGATATACTCAAATCGTTCAGCTCAGCAGTTAGCCACACAGAAACTCTAGATAAAAACTCTATAATATTGGTAAATTCAGGTGCTCATCTGTTTCGGTGTCTAGGTGTTTGGGGATTTACTCCAGACAACATAAAATTTTTCTGTCTAAAGACAGAGGAATTTAAAGAGGGTTTGTATTTTTTGTTGTTGTAACTGGCCTGAAATAGGATCAATATTTCACGCTCATCTGCGCTTACTCTATGTAGGCAAGCCTCTGGTATTGTGAAAAATTAGGTGTAACATTAGGTGTCACAACAGCATCAACTTTGAAAAAATCATCCGACAGACTCATGAACATACCATTAGGAAAGCGGAAGCCATCGCCGCGTTCTCTAATCCAGCTTTTTACTAAGAGGTTTTCAGGGGTGCTTAGCAAATTGAACCTAAAAGCAGTAGGTTTAAATCCCACTGACGACCCTAGCCATAGCTGGCAGTGCTGTGGGTTAACTATCTCGAACCGATTGCTGAGGGTTCTTACATCTGACACCTCCGACACTGGTGTTGGCACTGAAGGCATTGAACACGATAGCAGCTTCCGGAATGATGTGCTATCGTCAAACGTATCAGTCTCGGTGGGAGCAAAAAAGGGGGCAATCAGCTTACTGCAAGGGATGTTCAATCTCCTGAAAGTATTTTGTGACATAACTGCAATCACTGAGCTGCCCACATTACAAGGGACTCATATGGGGCTGATTGGGAAAACTCAACCCCACTGGCAAGTATTTAGATTGGTAATCGATCTCAAACTCAAGTCGGTTCTACTCCAGCAGTTGTTAAATCGATTGTGGCCAATGATCATGGTGGAATATGTTGAGTGAGTGAGCCTCAACATATTCCACCGATTAATCCTTGGGTTGAGAGTTTGTTATTGTCCCCCACGCTAGTTTGTAGTAGCTTAAGTGTTTATACAAAGCGTGTTTATACAAAGTTTAGACAAACAACTATGAGCTAAAAGCCCATAGTCAGCTACGTGGTTCAATTGCAATAATCCAAAACCTGTTCCAAGGCTTAATTATTACCCCGGTGAACTGGCAACTTCCCTTTGCCAGTTGGGTATAGACCATTACATGATGTCGTTAATTCTGGGTGACTACCATGGCCAAAAAATTACTCTCAATAACTAGTAGACCATCAACTAGTAGAACATCTCAACCAACGTCAACCTCTACGAGCTCTGAACAAGTCATGAATAATGAGCAGCTTAACCAGGTCGTAGAAGCTATCATCGCGGGCAAGTATTCTTGGGCTTGTGTGTTAGTTCTGCGTTTTTCTGGTTACAACCCCCTCCATTACATCCCTTACCGAACCTACAATCGCTTAATCAAAGAAAATAGTCAATCTGGTAAGCATCCAGTTGGCAAAACCCCTGTCTCACAATCACAGGTTGTTAGTAAGGTCTAGTCAGGGTTAGGGAAAGTTGGGAGATTCATCAAGTCTGAAGTTAACCACCTGCCTAGGTCAGTTTGATTGATTATTGATGCAGAGCCTAGTTTTCAACGTCTTCCCGTTTAATCTGTTGAACTGCACTCGCATCAACCGCACTATCTGCTTAGATCTAGCTGACATCTATTGGCTTGATGAGCTGGCTGATGACTTGACCTCCTATCTCCCTTTCCCCAACCCTTATGGGTTTACTTTACACCAGATGCTCTAGGGGGAATTTAAAGTTTCGATGAAGTTTACTTAAAGTATTTGTGAATTTTTTGTGAATTATTGGTAACTAGCCGGTTAATGACTTGACAAAAACTAAGTTATTAGATAAATAAATGTAGTTCATTATAAATGGTTAATTGTAAATGGTTAATTGTTAAAAATCAATTTTCAATGTTTAACATATGAAGAATATAATCAGGGATTCAGCAGAGCCTAGTAAACCACCGTCTTCTATCAACCCAGACCCTGCTAGCAATTTATCAGTGGTGCTTCAAAGCTTGACCCTAGACTCAGTCGATCCAAAGCTCAACTACGAATTTAGTCAATCATTTGACCTTGATCACTTCCAGCTAGGGGATAAAATCCTTGCCTATACTAAACCAGAGCTATCCCAAGATTCTGTTGAGATTGAACAAGATCACCAATATCTTTACCTAGTTTGTCAGGGTCGGGTACGACTACTAGGCTTTGATGCTGAAAAACAGCGGGAGGTTTCCATACAGGTACTCGAAGAAGGGGAAACTTTTGGTGCCTATGATCTCTTAGGTAGTCTATCCTATCCTTACAGAGCGATCGCAGCGAGTTCAGGACAAGTTGCTCGTATTTCCCTAAATCAACTCTTGCCTTGGTTGGAACGGTTGCCAAAGTGGTCGGAAATCCTGGGGAAACAAGCCCAGCACCGGCAATGCCTAATTTTCTTCAAGACTTTGACCAATTTGCGATCGCTTAACGGTGTTACCATAAATCAACTGTTGCCCTACATCGTAGAAACACGCATTGAGGCTGGGGAGTCTCTGGTGTCCTCTTCCCAAGCTGGTCATTGCTGGCTACGTAGTGGTCAAATGGGAACGCCAGAAGGAACAGAGGCAAATTCCTCTGCTCCATTTCCTAGCATCGGAGAAAGTTGGGGATATCCGATGCCAGTACCCACAGATTGGATTGCCCAAACTGATGTATTGCTTTACCAGCTGCCTCAAGAGCATTGGCAAGCGGCTTGCGCGATCGCACCAGTTTTGGCTAACTCCACCGAGTCACCGGATCAGGAGAACAGGCAAAGTGCTAAAAATGGTGACGGTAAATCTCCATCGGATCAAGGCGTAGTTAACAAGACCCATACTCCGTCACCACATGCAAACCAGACTAGAGCACGACCGACTCGGCGAGTTTTAGAAACTCCTAAGCAACAAACGCCCCTTGAACCCAGTCAGTCAGAAAGCTTTGATTTTCCCAAACCAGCAAAGCCGGGTGGGAGATTCCTAAGGTTTTGGCAGCGCTATCCTTTTATTGAGCAGCAAGCTTCTTCTGATTGTGGTGCTGCCTGCTTAGCCATGATTGGGCAGTATTGGGGCAAACGCTTTGCTCTCAACTCCCTGCGGGAACTGGCGGGAGTGGGTCGTTCTGGTTCATCCCTCAAAGGTTTAGCTAAAGCAGCGGAAAGTTTAGGGTTTCAAGCTAGTCCAGTCAGGGCTTCTTTAGGTCGCTTAGCGGATCGGAGTAATCCTTGGATTGCTCACTGGCAAGGAGATCACTATATTGTTGTCTACCAGGTAAAGGGTAATAAGGTACTCGTTGCCGATCCAGCAGTGGGGAAGCGATCGCTTGCTCGCAAAGACTTTCTCCAAAGTTGGACTGGGTATGCCATGCTATTGGATCCAACTCCCCAACTAGCAATTACTCCCAGCGACAAACGTTCTTTAGGGCCGTTTTGGGGATTGCTATGGCCCCATCGCTCAGTCCTGCTGCAAATTATCTTGGCTACCCTCATCCTTCAGGTTTTTGGTCTGATTACTCCCTTATTTACCCAGATCATTCTTGACCGGGTGATTATTAACAGAAGCCTTGTCACTCTCAATGTCTTCTCCATTGGTCTAATCATCTTTGGCCTTTGGACGATTGGGGTTAGTCTCACCAGACGCTACTTGCTGGACTACTTTTCCAATCGGCTTAGTCTCACCTTCGTCAGTGGGTTCATAAACCATACCCTGACCTTACCCCTGAAGTTTTTTGAATCCCGCCAGGTGGGGGATATCCTGACCCGAATTCAGGAAACTGGAAAAATTCAGGGTTTTATAACTCAGCAAGCGATTGCGACTTGGCTAGATGT
Organism: Moorena sp. SIO3B2; assembly: GCF_010692525.1. Classification (NCBI taxonomy): domain Bacteria; kingdom Bacillati; phylum Cyanobacteriota; class Cyanophyceae; order Coleofasciculales; family Coleofasciculaceae; genus Moorena; species Moorena sp. SIO3B2. The sequence continues at coordinate 33,340 of NZ_JAAHHE010000039.1, read as the reverse complement.
GGTGATGGTGTTTGTCTATATTGGACTAATGCTCTACTACAATTGGCGCTTAACCTTGCTGGTGCTGGCAACGATTTTCCCCATCGCCATCTTGACTGTGATTGCCAGTCCCTTTCTACGCCAGGTGTCCAGGGAAATCTTTAAAGAAGCAGCCCAACAAAATTCTATGTTAGTGGAAATGATGTCAGGGGTTGCTACTGTGAAAACGGCGGCTTCGGAACAAGAAGTGCGCTGGCGCTGGGAAGATCGCCTCACCAATCAGTTGAATGTACAATTTAAAGGTAGAAACCTGGCTAACGGGTTAGGGTCAATTAGTTCTCTAATTAATACTCTCAGCAGCACCGCTTTACTTTACTTTGGCGCTAGCTTAGTAATTAGTGAGCAGCTTACTATCGGTCAGTATGTCGCGTTTAATATGCTCATTGGCCGAGTCACTGGTCCGATTTTGGCTCTAGTGAATCTTTGGGATGAGTTTCAAGAAATCTTGGTGTCTGTAGAACGGCTTAATGATGTCTTATCTGCTAAGCCAGAGGAGAATCCTCAAGAACCAATGTTGGTTCTACCTGAGATTAAGGGTGATGTAATATTGGAAGATGTTACCTTCCGATACTCCGAGGATGAGGATCGCAATATCCTACAGAATATTTCCCTACAGATTAGGGCTGGAGAAACCATTGCTCTAGTGGGGCGCAGTGGCTCTGGCAAGAGTACCTTGGTGAAGCTACTGCAAGGTCTCTATCATCCGACTAATGGTCGTATTTTGATAGATGGACACGATATCCGCCATATTTCCCCCCAATCTTTGCGTTCTCAAATGGGTGTGGTACCCCAAGAATGTTTCTTGTTCTCGGGGACAATTGTCGAAAATATCACTCTCTACCGACCGGATTTCAGCCTGGATGAAGCCGTAGAGGTAGCCAAACTAGCAGAAGCTCATGCTTTTATTCAAGGTATGACTTTGGGATATAATACAAAAGTAGGAGAGCGAGGCTCTACCCTTTCTGGTGGACAGCGACAAAGGATTGCCATAGCCCGAGCCCTATTGGGCAACCCCAAGATTCTGATTCTGGATGAAGCGACTAGCTCCCTAGATACAGAATCCGAGCGCCGCTTTCAACAAAACTTAGCTCGCATTAGTCGCGATCGCACTACCTTCATCATCGCCCACCGCCTCTCTACAGTGCGAAATGCTGACTGCATCCTTGTCCTAGACCGAGGTGTTCTGGTCGAGAAAGGCAACCATCAGGAACTCATGGATCGTCAAGGTCTTTACTATCATCTAGCACAGCAGCAGCTAGATCTTTAATAGATCGTTAACAAGTGCTCATTAGTCATTAGTTATTAGTTATTAGTTATTTAGTCATTAGTCCTTTGTAAATCCCAATAGACCCTGGTTAGTCACAAAGGACTAATGACTAAGAAAAATTGAACCTATTTATCACTATATCAAACTATGTGAAAATTTGCCAATTTGGCAACACAGTGATGTGAAAAGGACTAATGACTAAGGACAAATGAAATTTGAAGCTAGCTATCACTATGTCAAGTTTTGTAAAAAGCTGCCAAAAATCTGCAAATTTAGCAACATACTCAGATGAAATTGATCTTTTATCAGAAAAGTGGAAAAGCCCTGTGTGAATAGAAGGGGATGAAAACGTGTTCAGATATGGCTCCACACCCATTTCGTAACAACCATTTAGAATCCCCTGACAATCCCCGATGACGCACACTCACCGGAGAGTTTAATTCCAATTCCTTTGTTTAATTCATTCCCATGCACCCCACTAAAGGTGAGACGGAGATAACTTGGAGAGCCTAACTCTAGGGTCAGTCCTGCTCAAGTCCACACCTCACAGCATGCTCAGCCAAGCGGTTTGACCGACCGACGGCTACTTAAAGGGGAAGGGTTTAAGTTCTGATCTCGGGGTGCATTTAAGCTATCTCAAAAAGGGGCAAGTAGAGTCAGGTAATGCCAAAGATTTCGGTCTGCCCAACAATACCAAACTCGCCCCTCTAAGCTAAGGGCAGCAAGAGAATTGGTCGCTGACTTTCCCAAAACATTGGTCATTTCCCTAAAATGTTAATTTAGCGTGATCTACCACCATGACACAAGCAAAACCAATCAACTCCCCACCTGAGGCGGCTACGAGTCGTCAGGGTAACGTCGTTTTAATGCCATCAGGTCGCCTGAGACCTGATTATGACCAAGAGGCTGTAGCCTCACCTAGCACAGAGGTAGGAACCAATACTGCCCATGCTCCTAGTACGTCCAAATGGTCAACCTCGATACAAACTACCCTCGACCAGCCTCCGGCGAACCTTCCCCGGTTGCTGATGTTAGGTGGGTTAAGCTTCTGTACGATATTTGTGGCTTGGGCAACGTTTGGGCAGATTGATGAAGTCGGTAAAGCTCATGGAAGCTTAGTGCCAAAAGGCGACGTTTATAAAGTTGACCCGATTGAGCGAGGCAAGATTGCTAGTATTAAGGTCAAAGAAGGGCAAGCGGTTAAAGCTGGGGAAGTCTTGGTGGAACTGGATACAGAGCTTGCCACTCAGGAAGTAGAGCGTTTAGAGAAAGTGCTTAATGCAGACCGGATTAGGTTAGTTCAGATGCAAGGACTGCTTGAAAGAACCCGTCTGGAAGCAGAAACTCGTGAGCAGATTACCCAAGCAGAAGTTCAAGCACAACAAGCTTCGATCGCACGAGCACAGGCTAGTGCATCGGCAATTAGACAACAAATCATTCAACATCAGTTAGCTAAAGCTGCTAATCGCGAACGATTACAACGGATGAAGCTGGTGCAGGCGACAGCCCAAGAACTGCTCCAGCAACGGCGGGCTAATGTAGTGGCTCTCAAGGAACGACTCGATAACCTTAAGCCTCTGTTGGCAGAAGGAGCAATCTCGAAAGAACAGGTATTTCAAGCAGAACAAAGCTTTCGTGCTAGCCAAAGTGCTGTTACCGAAAGCAAACTGCAAGAGGGTTTGAGTACTCGCGAACAGATCTTTCAAGCTCAGCAAAGTATACGCGATCGCGAAGCGGCGACTAGCCAAAGCCGAGGTGAGCTACAACAAACTTTAGCAGAAATTAAGCGACTAGAGGCAGAATTAGAGCATCGGCAAGCAACGGGACGCACCACTCGCCTGGAAGCACAGCAGAAAATTCAACAGTTGGAAGTGGAACTGACCCAAATCAAAGCTAGAATTTCTGAAAATGAAACCCTGGTTACTACTGCTAAAACCAGGCTCAAACAGAAGTTTCTCAAAGCGCCAGTGGATGGGATAATATCTTCCCTCAACATTGGTAATGCTGGTGAAGTCGTGCAACCGGGACGTAGCATCGCCGAAATCGCTCCTCAAGGTGCCCCCTTAGTGCTATCCGCAAGTTTGCCTACTCGCGAGGCAGGGTTTATTAACGAAGGAATGGCGGTGCAAGTGAAATTTGATGCCTATCCCTATCAGGATTACGGCATCATCAAAGGCACGGTGATTTCCATCTCTTCCGATGCTAAAGCCGATCAAGTAATGGGTTCAGTCTATAAGGTGAAAGTGTCCCTCGACCGTGACTATGTGATTGAAGAGGATGAAATCATCCGGTTTAAGGCTGGTCAAACCGCCAATGCTGACATCATCATCCGCCGCCGTCGGATTATCGATTTCTTATTGGATCCGATGCGACAACTGCAAAAAAGCGGCATCGATCTATAGTGCTCTGTTCTCAAATCACTTTCATCACTGACTGATCGTTTTCCGTTGACGGTTAACAGTTGACCGTTAATTTTTAGTAGTCAACTTGCTAGTAATTCCTTGAAATCTGCAAGTTAACTGCACCCCAGCTTATAAACTATTGACCTTTAGACTTACAGGATAAGAAATAACCATGACCTATCGTATTCCTTCTGCCAATACCAAGCTCGACAAAATGATGGATATTGATAAGTTTAGCGAGATCGAGGAAGCCATCCTTGATGGCAAATATTCTTGGGCTTGTGTGTTAATGCTACGCTTGGCAGGCCATAACCCCCTAGACTACATGCCTTCTAGAACCTACAGCCGCTTGCTCAAACAAAACCGGGACATGATCTTACAGAAGCAAGCTAGTATGATGACCAATAGCAATAAAGTCTTGAATGCACGGCAGCGTTTGAGCCAGATCAAAGATCTGGCTTATGTAGAGACCCTTGGCAAGAAAACTTCACAGGTCCACGGTGGCGATCAAGAACAGTGCTTAATCACTGAACTGGAAGAAGAGGAATCCATCCTCAAGAAGTTAACCGATTATTTACGGCAAGACTGTTTGGTTTCCCTGTGGTGAGCAGGTATAATCATTTTCCTACCCATCCTCCTTGTCATTACCAGCCACTGCTTACCACCACACCAGATCAGACTAAGCCTGTGGTCAAAGTAATTCATTAATAACCGCCTTGTCCATTAGGTGCGCTTTTCGTTGGCGAATTAAATTCGCCACGGGTCGCACCTGTTGATGGACGAGGCGTTTTTTTATCTGATCACAGACCGGAATGAAACAGCCCTAGTAAAAACAGCCCTAGTACTCTGTCAATTTAGTTTTGAGGGTGAGGGCTAGGTGGCACGGTTAATGGTTAAGCGGGCCTAATCTAAGGGTTTAAGCGTGGCTAATCCCTAGTTAACCTAAGTTCGACGTAACCCTGAAAGCCTTAATCTAGCCTAGTTGCCCAACCCTTGTATTCCTTAGTCTTTCCTCAAGCGATCGCTTATATCGAACTCAGGTTATACCAATTCTTAGCCCTCACAGGGCTACACATTATTAATTTCATCTCCCCATCTCCCGATCTCCCCATCTCCCGATCTCCCCACACGCCCCCTCTCCTCACACTTCCCACACTCCCTGCTCCCTGCTCCCTGTTCCGGTGATCCGCTGTTCCCTTTGCTATTAACTAATGACTGGACATAGCACGGACTTTAGCACTTACTTTAGTTGTGGGAGGATTCAACCATCAATCTCAAGCCAAAGTGGCGTTCATATTTTTAATTAGATTTGATATAATAACCGGTTCATTACTAATAATTTACTTCACTAAAACCCCATCAACCTTACCCATCTCTTTGAACTAATTCAGAATCGGTTACTAGTCACTCTTTAGTTGTGGGAGGAGTCAAGCATCAATCTCAAGCCAAAGTGGCGTTCATTTTTTTTTATATTAGATATAATGACCAGTTTATTCCTAAGAATTTACTTGACTAAAACCCCAGAAATATTACCAATCTATTTGAACTAATCCAGAATTGGTTACTGCTGACTACATCCTTTTAGTAAATCCAGTGATTTTCAAAAAATAAAAGCTTGAAGCCAAATTGGCGAGACATGCCTAGGGGAATATGGATATAGTTATATCAACAGCTAAAACAAAGCTGCTCCACAGAAATAAAATCAACAACAAAGAAGGAGAAAATCAATGCTTATTTCTGACTTAAACCATCTAGAATCCGTTGAGGCTAGCCAAGTTCAAGGTGGTACTACTATTGCTGGAATCCAATTCGACAACAATGTCACCAGCGTTTTCAACACCACCAGCACCATCACCGAAACTGAAGTTTTCAATACCAGCATTACTTCTAGCGTAGACATTAATGGTATTACCGCTTCAGGTGGTACTACATCTGAAGGTTCTAGCGATCAAGGTAATAACGTTGCTACTAAGCAAGAAAGCGTCTTCATCACTATTGAGCAAGGTGGCGTAACTGGTTCCAAGTCTGTAGGTCTTGGCTTCTCTGGAATCAGCCGTTAGTAATTAATCACGAAAAGTTTCTGATTAATTAGTTTCTAAACCTCGATTCATCATCAACAACCAACAAGGAGAAAATCAATGCTTATTTCTGACTTAAATCATCTAGAATCCGTTGAGGCTAGCCAAGTTCAAGGTGGTACTACTATTGCTGGAATCACATTCAACAACAATGTCACCAGCGTTTTCAACACCACCAGCACCATCACCGAAACTGAAGTTTTCGATACCAGCATTACCTCTAGCGTAGACATTAATGGTATTACCGCTTCAGGTGGTACTACATCTGAAGGTTCTAGCGATGCAGGTAATAACGTTGCTACTAAGCAAGAAAGCGTCTTCATCACTATTGAGCAAGGTGGAGTAACTGGTTCCAAGTCCGTAGGTATTGGCTTCTCTGGAATCAGCCGTCATTAATTAATCAGGACAAGTTACTAATTAAGTAATTTGTAAACCTCGATTCATTATTCAGGGTAAACGCATCTTATTTTGAAATGCCTACTGGATATGAGATTCATATGATAAGTATTTTAACTTATTAAGTTTGAAATCTTTTCTGAGTAACGTTTCTATAATTTAGATGGGTTTGCCCATTATTAACAATAAAAAAGGAGAAAATCAATGCTTATTTCTGATCTAAACCATCTAGAATCCGTTGACGCTAGCCAAGTTCAAGGTGGTACTACTATTGCTGGAATCACATTTAACAACAATGTCAACAGCGTTTTCAACACCACCAGCAACATCACTGAAACCGAAATTTTCAATACCAGCATTATCTCTCGTGTAGACATTAATGGTATTACCGCTTCAGGTGGTGTTACATCTGAAGCTTCTAGCGATAAAGGTAATAACGTTGCTACTAAGCAAGAAAGCGTCTTCATCACTATTGAGCAAGGTGGAGTAACTGGTTCCAAGTCTGTAGGTATTGGCTTCTCTGCTATCAGCCGTTAGTACTTAATCAGGAACTTTTTGTGATTAAGTAATTTGTAAACATGGGTGTATTCATATCCTAATATAATGCATTAAATTCAATTCTATATCAAGATTATTGCACTCAATTTTAGGTGTAAGTAATTCATTTTGATAACTTCAAAATACTAAAGTATCAGTAGTTATATCAAACCGGAACTCAATAGGTTAATTGCCAAATTAGCGAGACAAACATTTTGAACTTTGATAGTTTAATTTAAGTGTCAAACAAGCAGTTTTATTAAAAAACAAAAAGGAGAGAAATAAATAATGATTATTTCTGATCTAAATCATTTAGAAACTATTGCTGAAGACCCCAAAGTTGTGGGTGGATATGGCTACTACCAACCTTACTTCCCTTTCGGATTTAACAAATTTATCAACGTCGGTATTGACATTGAAGAGAACGTAGCTACGATTGATGGCCGCGCACAAGCCTTTGGTGAGAAGACCTTCACTAACGTCACTGGCAGTACTACCACTACTGAGCATGGTTCTCAATCTACCCTAAGTACAATATCTGTTAGTTCTTCTAAGAATAAGAAGCATTATTACTAAAACGGCTTAGAGTAATCCTTGAGACTTAAGGCTATCAATGCTGCGGAAAGATGAAGCAAAAATCAGTAACATCTTTCCGCAGCATTAATCACAATGGGAGCATCCCATTTTTGTGAATTGGTAGTGGAAGCATTTTGCTTGTGGTTAGTAAAATAAGGACGTAATTGGTAGTGGGAGCATCTTGCTCGGTACTTACAGAAAACGGTGCTCCCAATTTATCATTTTTAGTTGCTTTTATATTTAGTTGCTTTTAGATGCTCCCGATCACAATTAAGCATTAGCTAATTTTACCAGGAGAATCATTCATGAAAATTGCTCAATTAGAATATTTTGAGCTACAGGCAACAGACCACCCTATTTTAGGTGGTTTTGTTTTTACTACTGCTGAAGCCTTCGCTGGTCCTGGCATTGGTGCCACTAATGCTCAGGCCGATGCGTTAGCTCAGCATACCGATACTTCCGTAGAAAGCTTTATCCATGTAGACGAGTTCTTTTCTGAAGCTAGGGCAAAAGCTGAGGCTAGGGCTAGGGATCGTCATTACTGGGGTTATTCTGTCCATGATCCCTTTGGGATTTATCGTTTGATTGGATAACTCAACAAATATATAGCAGTTATCAATTCGGTGAGGTACTTTGCTTATCCTTTTAAGGCAATAGGCAAGCTAGCAATAGGTAAGCTAGCAATAGTAACAAGGGTTTTAAGGGCTCCATCGCTTTTCTGATAATGTTTTTGTCAATTATCGTCCACTGATTCCAAGTTACCCGATCCGAATATTCCTGATCCGAAGTTCCCGATTTATGCAAAAAAATTAGTGAATTTTTCAATAATTAAAATGTTTTTAACTCGTTCCATTAGTAACAAAGGAGTTTAACGATTATGTTTGATCACTTTCGGTTATGGGAGTTACCTGGCTCATTTACAACCATGAACGGTAGTCATTCTGCAATTATATCTGTATCGGAAGTAAATTCTGAGGCAGCAAGTACTATGAGTAATGCCATGAGCATGGATCCTAAGGGAAACATGGCTACGAGTGCAGTGCAAGCATCTGCTAATAAAGCCACAAACACTGCGGGTATTGTTGAAGCTAGGGCTGGTACTGATAACTTCTCAGTACCTGATATTCAGGAAGCTTTTTTCACGAGGACTAACTTTTTTAGCAGATACTTCTAAAGCTATCAGCTTAATAAAATCTAGTTTCTGTGTGCTGGCTTCAAAACGGGGATTGAGGGGCGAGGTGTTTTGATTGAGGGATAAGTCTCAACTTTGATTTTTGCTGGCAAATACTCCGCCCTCAATTTGGCAAATTGGCAAAATTTAGGAATTGCTTTTTGTATGATGATAAGAGTCAGACAGTTAACTCAGCTGACTCTGACCAAGACTGTAAGTAGTTCCAGTTATAGTTCATAATCGGGTGTAATGGTTGACCTTTCCAAAGCATCGGTGACTCCAGAGGAAATTATGTACTCCTTGAAAAAGGAGATGCATCTGAAGGGCATCTGTCAAAAAGTTTTGTATCAACGAGTTATCAATAAAGCGGCTCAAGAAAGAGGGATAACAGTCACACCAGAAGACGTGCAAGCTCAGGCGGATGAGATCCGTTATGCCAATCGTTTGGAAAAGGCAGCAGAAACATTGGCCTGGCTGGCAGATCAGATGGTGACAGCAGAGGATTGGGAAGCGGGAATTAGCGATCGCTTGCTTGCCCAAAAGCTTGCTGAGTCCTTATTTTATAAAGATGTGGAAAAAAGCTTTGCTCAAAATCGACTGGACTTTGAGCAAGTTTTGGTTTATCAAATTCTGGTGGATTCTGAGGAAATTGCTCAGGAGCTTTTCTATCAGATTGAGGAAGGAGAAATCAGTTTTTATGAAGCTGCTCATTTCTATGATATAGACCCAGAAAGGCAGCGACGGTGTGGCTATGAAGGAAAGTTGCCTCGTTGGAGTTTTAAGCCTGAGATAGCTGCCCTTATCTTTAGTGTTCAGCCAGGAGAAGTGACTCATCCCCTGCAAACCGAACAAGGATATCATCTTTTCTTAGTTGAAGAATTTATTCCAGCTGAATTAACCGAAGAAAAGTCTAAAGAAATTTTACAGAGTATGTTTCAAGAGTGGCTCAATAGTGAAGTTAACTATATGATCCATAGTGAAATTAGTACCATCAATACTGGGGAATAATCCCAATGCTATTAATGGTTTTAGAGAGCAGGGAGCTTCGGAGCAGAGAGCAGGGGTAAGTAAATTTAATTTACCTCATAACTAAAATAACTAACGAAAATTACTAACTAGAGTGATGTAACCATGAGACGTTCCCAGACAATCAGAAAATGGATAGTTTCAGCAGATGGTACGGTTGTAGTCCAAGCCGAAAGTACAGCAACTGCCTCTGGGGATGAAGCAACCATTATTCAAGAGGTTACTGTCAAAAGAGACTAGAGTGGCAGAATTTATAGCAGAAGTTCATCCTCTTGCTATGCTTCTTATAGTAAGTAGTTTACCTATAGCATTTCTAAATCAATTATACAAAATAATTACCGTTTTTGACCTTGTCTTGAGTAAGCATTTAGCTATCAGGTTTGGGCCTGTGACCACGCTACTTGAGGTGCTATCAGCTTTGGGTCTGTGGCCAACGGCTGACGGCTGACTGCTGAATGCTTACCAAAATCTAATGCATATAATAGTACAACTCCAGTCTCAAAATAAACATGGGGGAGCAACCCAAAAAACAGGGGAGAGCGACCCAAATAGCCAGCCTCAAAATAAACAGGCGGTAGGAATTTTAATTACTTTTTGACTGCCACTTTTTGACTGCCACTAAAGACAGTTGTTTAGATCAGCACATCTATGTTTAAGAACTTGAGGAACATTTTCCGAGTTCCACTCTCGCCCAGAAATTTTTAGTCTTCGATCAATTTGCTTTACTGTAGATTCATACACGATCCCAGGCAATGGAGCAAATTTCCTGAAGTTTATAGTAACTATAATTAATAATTCGAGTTCGATGACTTTCTAGATAGTTACAAAAATTAGTTGCTTGTTTTTTCTTTAAAAGAGATATTAACTCAATAGTTTCGGTTCTTCAGTACCTACTATGCTAAATTTATAGTTTACCCCCCCCCGAAAAGCTTACTGTGTAAGGGTTATGAGGCTATTTAACCATAAATTTTTCCCATATAGCTGCCTCTTCCTCCTGCTCCGAAGTCCCTGCTCCGAACGCGCCCCGCGTGGCCTACGGCCTCAGTCCCTTTGGCAAAGTGTTAATTTAGCATAACAAGTACGGAAGAGCCATAAAAATAGGTAAGTTAACTGTTGATTAATTGATCTCAAGTCCTGAGGATGAGTGATGATTAACAATATCCGCGTTTTTGCTTCCCCTTACTTCTCCCCATCTCCCGATCAGTTTTAATCATTAGTATTTAAGGGTCGATGATATGACGACCAGATAGGGAGTATGGTGGTCTGTAAGCTGGCGAATTTAAGTTGGCGAATTATTGAGGGGTATAACCCCTAGGGTAATTGACAAACCGGATCACACTATCAGGGATCACAAAGCTTCTCTAGGAGCTGAGACATTGCTGTACTTGTGAATTTTGTTTAAAGTTTATAACAAGATTTTATCAAGAGAAAGTAAAGTAATTGTGAAACTATTGATAACTACTAAACTGATTATATGAATAGTTAGTTTAGTGAAAATGTTATGAAAACTTGACAACTCTATCTAGCTGGTTAACTTCAATCTGGCCACTTAACTTCAATAAGATTTGATAAACTTTTATTTAAGCTATTGTCAAAACCGTGAATTGATCGTGAAAACAACTTGACAGCGCCGATTTACTTCACATAGGATGATTCCGGAGATTGTCCTTGGGGTTACTGGTAAGGAATATGTAGAAAAGATTTGAAGTTTTAAGAAATATGTAAGTATATTGAGTTTTCAGGGGAAAAAACTCATAATTAATTTCACAAGCTTTTCATGAAGTTACCTAAAAAAGGGCGATCAGCCTCCCGGAGCAAGGGTGAACATCAAATTATTACTTATTACCTCGATTAGCTGGGATTGCTTAGGTGGCATCAAACGGCAAACAGTTGTTGAATGCCACAGTACTCCTAAGTCAAATCCTAATTCAACCCCAGGGAACACTACTGGGACTATCACTAGGGAAAAAGGGAGACCAGAGTCTATGTGACTACCCAGAGTACTGTTTGAACAATCAATACTGGTGCCAATCAAATGGATCCGAAGACTCCACCTAACCATGGCGCTAGTCAATACAAGGTAAAACTAACTAAAGAAGGGGTTCTACCTAATGCATCAGAAAACGGTCGGTTTAGAAAAATCAGGGCAACCACCAGATTCCCTTGGCCAATACCCGACCCAGAAATCTTCCGAGGTTATTGAACACCTAATCGCGAACTGGTTGGATAAGACCCTATCAAATACACTATTACCAGAATTTAGTCAATCCTTCCAAATTCATAACTTTGATCTAGGTGATGAAATTATACCCTATCCTAGACGGGAGTTAAGCCAAAATTATGTTCAAAATGAACCAAATAAGTATTTTTACGTGGTCTGTTGCGGGCGGGTGCGGCTGCTAAGCTTTGATGGTGAAAAACAGCGGGACGTATCCGTACAGGTTCTTGAAGAGGGGGCAACCTTTGGGGCTGAGGAACTGTTGTGCAACCTATCTTATCCTTACCAAGCGATCGCAGCGAGTTCAGGACAGATTGCTCGGATGTCCTTAGCTGAACTGCAACCTTGGTTAGAACAGCTACCGGAGTGGCTCGAACACCTACAGCAACAAGCTCAGCACCGGCAACGCTTGATTTTCTTCAAGACCTTAACAGCATTGCGATCGCTTGACAGCATCACTCTACAGCAATTGTTGCCCTACCTGGTAGACACACGGATTTCCGCTGGGGAGTCCTTAGTTAAGTCTGGCCAAGTTGGTCGTTACTGGCTACGTAGTGGTCAGATTGAAAGGGGCGGAGTTCAACAGAATTGCCCACTAACTATTGCAAGGGGCGAAAGTTGGGGCTATCCTCAGCCAGTGCCGGAAGATTGGATTGCTCAAAGCGATTTATGGGTAACCCATCTACCAAAGGAACATTGGGAAACTGCCCAAATGATGGCACCGGTGCTGGCAAAGTTGAGTCCACAGACGGGTCAAACCTCTGAAAATGGACACCAGAAATCAGGGGCGACTAGCGCCATAGTCCACCCAGTCCGTACTCAGCCCGGTCACAGAGTACCGCTAATTCCATCCAACCTCCCTACCAATGGAAATGCTGAAACACAAAGTAACTCGACCCAGGCTGAGTCTAAACTGATACCATTTCCCGTACCGACGAAGCGACCTTTTATTCAGGGGTTGTGGCAACGCTATCCCTTCATTGAACAGCAATCCTCTTCAGATTGTGGCGCTGCTTGCTTGGCAATGATTGGACGCTACTGGGGCAAACGATTTAGCTTGAATTCCCTACGGAATCTGGCTGGAGTGGGGCGTTCTGGGTCATCCCTGAAAGGGTTAGCCAGAGCATCAGAAACCTTGGGATTTCAAGCTACTCCAGTTAGAGCGTCTTTAGCTCGCCTAGCGGATCGGAGTAACCCCTGGATTGCTCACTGGCAAGGTGATCATTATATAGTTGTCTATTCGGTCAAAGGGGAGAAGGTACTTGTTGCGGATCCAGCTGTGGGAAAGCGGACGCTTTCTCGACAACAATTTCTAGAGGGTTGGACAGGATATGCGCTGCTGTTGAATCCTACTCCCCAGCTAGCAGGGACTCCCAATCAAAAGATTTCTCTGAATCGCTTTTGGGGATTGCTATGGCCCCATCGCATAGTCCTGTTGCAAATTATCCTAGCTTCCCTACTGCTCCAGGTTTTTGGTCTGATTACCCCCCTGTTTACCCAAATCATTTTGGATCGGGTGGTGGTTAACAAAAGTGTTGTTACCCTCAATGTGTTTGCAATTGGTCTAGTCATCTTTGGCCTTTGGAGCATAGGCTTGAGTGTCACCAGACGCTACCTGCTGGATTACTTTTCCAATCGACTCAGTCTTACCTTTGTCAGTGGCTTTATTAAGCATACCCTCACACTACCCCTGAAGTTTTTTGAATCCCGCCAGGTGGGGGACATCCTGACCCGAGTCCAGGAAACTGGGAAAATTCAGGCGTTCCTGACTCAGCAAGCCATTGCTACTTGGCTGGATGTGGTAATGATGTTTGTCTATGTGGGGCTGATGCTCTACTACAACTGGCACCTAACCTTGCTGGTCCTGGCAACGATTGTACCGATTGCGATTTTGACCATAGTTGCCAGTCCATTTCTACGCCAAGTGTCCAGGGAAATCTTTAAAGAAACAGCAGCACAAAACTCCCTGTTAGTAGAAATGATGTCGGGAGTAGCAACTGTCAAAGCAGCAGCCTCTGAACAAGAGGTGCGCTGGCGCTGGGAAGACCGCCTCACGGGTCAGTTGAATATGGTATTCAAAGGACAGAACTTGGCCAACGGCTTAGGGTCAGTCAGTGGGTTGATTAATAACCTCAGCGGCACGGCTTTACTGTGGTTCGGGGCAAGTCTGGTAATTCAGGAACAGCTCACGATTGGTCAATTTGTGGCATTCAATATGCTCATTGGTCGGGTGATTAGCCCGATTTTGTCTTTGGTGGGACTTTGGGATGAGTTCCAGGAAATCTTGGTATCGGTGGAACGGCTCGATGATGTCTTGACCACCCAGCCAGAAGAGAATACCCAAAAACCCCTGATGCCATTGCCTGCGATCGCGGGGCATGTCCAGTTTGACAATGTCAGCTTTCGCTATAGTGAGGATGATGAACAATACACCCTTCAAAACATTTCCTTCGAGGTTGCCCCTGGAAAGACCATAGCCATTGTCGGACGCAGTGGCTCGGGCAAAAGTACCTTGGTCAAGCTGCTCCAAGGACTCTATCACCCAACTACAGGCCGTATTTTGATTGATAGCCACGACATCCGACATGTTTCTCCCCAGTCTTTGCGCTCTCAATTAGGTGTGGTACCTCAAGAATGCTTTTTGTTTTCAGGGACGATTTTAGAGAACATCACCTTATACAAACCTGAGTATAGCCTCGAACAAGGGGTAGAAGTTGCCAAATTGGCTGAAGCTCATGTGTTTATTCAAAACCTGCCCCTGGGATACAACACCAAGGTTGGGGAGCGAGGGTCTAACCTGTCTGGGGGACAACGGCAACGGATTGCGATCGCCCGAGCCTTGCTGGGTAACCCCAAGATTCTGATTCTCGATGAAGCGACTAGCTCCCTAGATACAGAATCCGAGCGACGTTTTCAACAAAATTTAGCTCGCATTAGTCGCGATCGCACTACCTTCATCATTGCCCACCGTCTTTCTACGGTGCGCAATGCCGACTCTATACTGGTCCTCGACCAAGGTCTGATCGCAGAGCGCGGTACCCACTCCGAACTCATGGCTGAGAAAGGTCTGTACTACCACCTAGCCCAGCAGCAGCTGGATCTTTAACCCTGGCATTTATGAAAGTTTGTAAATGTTTTTTGTAAAAAATCGCTCTCGGGGTGATCAGGGGTGATCAGTATATCCCCCACTGTCTTCAACATTGACTTTCACCAAGGTTCGTGTTCTCAGTTTAAATCAATAGACACAAAACTACCAGTGATTATGGGTGAACTACCATGAACAAACCACAACCATCTATCCCGTCTAGAGAGGGACTCCCTGAGGGACAAACCCCTCACCCTAATCTAACCTCAGCTGAGATTAGATCGATCTATGGGGGGACAGCGGTATCAGCACCACCACTCCCCCAATCAGCTAATCATGTTCAAAATCCGGTCACACCAACATCATCACTAGGGGCTACCAACACTGAAAACTGGTCAACAGCCCTACAAAATTTACTGGATCAGCCACCATCGGTACTGCCCCAGAGACTGCTTTTGGGAGGATTCGCCTTCTGTATGGTCTGTGGGGTTTGGGCAACCTTTGGGCAAATTGACGAAGTGGGTAAAGCCACAGGCAAGTTAGTGCCAAAAGGAGAAGTGTATAAAATTCATCCGATCCAATCCGGCAAGGTCGCCAAGATTGCGGTCAAAGAAGGGGAATCGGTTACCGCTGGGCAAGTCTTGGTGGAACTGGATAAAGAACTTGGCGCTACTGAAGTAGAGCGTTTGGAGCAACTGATCAATGCTGACCAAATCAAATTAATTCAGATGCAAGGGCTGATTGAAAACATCCACCAAGAAGCCCAAACCCGTCAGCAAATTGCCAAAGCGGACATTGACGCACAACAGGCCGCTATCGCTCAGGCACAGACTAAAGTAGCCGCCTTACGAGAACAACTGATCCAACATCAGCAGGCAAACGTCGCCAGTCAGGACAGACTAGAACGCCTAAAACGGCTCAAGGCGACTACCCAAGCACTGCTCCAGCAACGACAGGATGATGCATTTGCCCTTAAGGAACGCCTAGAGAATCTCAAACCCCTGTTAGCATCAGGGGCAATCTCAAAAGAACAAGTATTTCAAGCAGAACATAGCCTACGAGCGAGTCAGCGGGTGATTACCCAAACCCAACTGCAAGAAGCAGCCAGTAACCAAGACCAGATTTATCAAGCCCAGCAGAGTATACGCGATCGCAACAGCGCGATCACTCTGACTCACAGCGATCTCAACCAGACCTTAGCAGAAATCCAACGACTTCAGGCAGGTCTAACTCAGAAGCAAGCGGAAGTGCATCGGACTCAGCTAGAGACCAAGCAGAAACTTCAGCAGTTGGAGATCGAACTGACTCAACTAAATGCCAAAATTGCTGAAAACCGCAATCTGCTAACTAGTGCGAAAGCTAGGCTCAAACAAAAGTTTCTCTATGCACCGGTGGATGGAGTAGTTTCCTCCCTCAATGTTGCCAATATTGGTGAAGTCTTTCAACCCGGTCAAACCATTGCCGAAGTAGCGCCCCAAGATGCGCCCCTGGTGTTATCAGCTAGTTTACCTAATCAGGAGGCAGGCTTTATCAAAGAAGGAATGCCGGTGCAAATCAAGCTTGATGCCTATCCCTATCAGGAATACGGCATCATCAAAGGGAAAGTCACTTCCCTTTCTGCCGATGCCAAAACTGATCAACAACTTGGTTCGGTTTATGAGGTGGAAGTTTCCCTAAACCGTGACTACGTTACAGAAGACGATCAAATGATCCGATTCAAACCTGGTCAGACAGCCAAAGCTGACATCATTATCCGCCGCCGTCGGATTGTGGATTTCTTGTTAGATCCGATCCGACAGCTGCAAAAAGGTGGTGTCAATCTATAGCAGGACTAACGCAATTTAGCCATCGACATACTGCCTGTAGGGTAATGGGGGTGGTACTAAATCCAGGTCGATTAACCCTGATGGCACAACCAGTCAGGGAAGAGGAGTACAAGGGAGGAAAAGGGATTGACTGACAAGTCGTGGGCTTTGCCCAGTTAGGGAAATTTCTGCTCAGAGGTAGCATTGAGCACGGTCAGGGAAAAGCGGTTTGAATTACCTATGGATAAAGGATTTCACAGTCTTTTCACAAAATCTGATCCAAATGTTCACGAAATCTGATCAGAATTTTCATAAAGCTTTGTTCAAAATAGTCTTTACTGAGAGTGTTCCAAGTTTTAGAGGTTTGTCAGTCAACTAGGGGCAAGGGGGGAAGAATCTGGTGTTGTCCAAAATGGGGATGATTGATGGAGATTTAGAAGAAGAGAATCCTGATCTATCAATCGTTATTGATTGGTAAGAGATTATTCGAGATCACCCGATCACCCGATCACCCGATCACGCCATCTTCGGAGGTTTCACAACTCAAATCAGATGGTTAGATCAGTACTCTAACTCTTCGCTTAATTGACCAACCAGAATCACTGACTATTGAAACTAGAGGTAGAGTTCAAGCGTAAATCCTGCAAATCCAATTCGTTGACCTTCAGATCAAAAAGAAATCATCATGAGTTACTCCATGCTTCGTCGTTCTAATCGCCCACTGGGCAAAACCCTAGATCCTGAAAAGATTAGTTTGATTGAAGAAGCAATTCGCGATCGCAAGTATTCCTGGGCTTGTGTTTTGATGCTGCGTTATTTGGGTCTTAACCCCTTAGAATACATACCGTCGCGAACCTACTGCCGATTGCGACGGGATAACGAGAAAATGGACTCACTCAATCCAGCTACAACCGACAGCCTTAAGCAGGATAGGGAAGATGCTCAGAAGTGCTTAAGGAACATTAAAGATCTCGACTATGCAAAGCCCCTTGACAGCAGAAGCCAACTAGTTCAAGGGGGCTCTAAAGAACAGTGGTTTAACAAAAAATTGCCAAAATTATACTCAAGTACTAGGAATATAAGGTGTTTCTAGGGACTGGTAATCTCACCGTAAGTATTCAGCTATCAGCCATCAGCCATCAGCCATCAGCTATCAGCTATCAGTCATCAGCTAATGCCCTACAGATGGTGCTACTTGAGATGCTTTTGAATAAGCGATGCAGAGGTGCGACCCGTGGCGAATTAAATTACGGGTCAAACGCACCATTACGGTCTTGGGGAGGCAGTGCGGTCTTGGGGAGGCAGCGCGGTCTTGGGGAGGCAGCGCGGTCTTGGGGGTTTCCCCCATGAGCGACTGCCGTGGTTCCCCCCATGAGCGACTGCCGTGGTTTCCCCCACTCGCGCTTTGCATCAAGACAACAGGTAAGCATTGGAATAATGCTGAGTTACATCTGAATAAAACAGGTAAGCATTGCTTTAATCTCTGTTACTTCAGGATTAGGCTGACTGCTGACTGCTGACTGCTGAGTGCTGAATTCTGAATGCTTACACCTCACCAGGGCTGATAGCTCAATGCTGACAGTCCCCCAATCGCTGAATTTATAGCAGAAGTCAGAAGTCAGAAGTCAGAAGTCAAACTCTTGCGCTTACTTAGGTTTGAGACTAATGTCGATGTCCTAACTGCCCTGGCGACTGCTATATTTTGTTTTTTATTAATTTTTTGATACTGCATAAATTAAATTGCATTAATACTCCCAAGTTATTTTTCCATAACTTGGGCATTTTTCATAACAATTTGTAACATTCAACTCTCCCTAAAACTTTACCGCCAAATTGGCTTGACAAGTGAGACAAATTAAATTAAGAACGGTAGGATAAAAGTAACAACAACAAAACCATTGTTGTTAGCTACCTACCTAACTTAATCAAGGCTCGAGCTAAAGTTTCCGCCAAATTGGCGTGACAAGTGAGACAAATTAAATTAAGAGCGGTAGGATAAAAATAACAACAACCAAGTTGTTTTTAGCTACCTAACTAATTTAATTAAAGTTTCCGCCAAATTGGCTTGACAAGTGAGACAAATTAAATTAAGAGCGGTAGGATAAAAATAACAACAACCAAGTTGTTTTTAGCTACCTAACTAATTTAATTAAAGTTTCCGCCAAATTGGCTTGACAAGTGAGACAAATTGAATAAGAAGCGGTAGAATAAAACTAACAACAACCAAGTTGTTAAGTAAAAACTAACAAAAGAGCAGACCAACCATGAATATTTCTGACCTAAATCACATCGAAGTTGTTAACGAAGAAACCAATATCGTTGGTGGTTCAGACCTATACCGTAGTGTAACTTTCTATGATGTTAAGGACATTTATATCACTGAATATATCGATATTGACAAGTATGTTGACTCTTATGTGAGCCTTCGCGGCAACCTGGCTACTGCTGAAGCTACTGCTAGTGCCGATGGTTACAATAGTCTTAGTGAAACCTTTAGTGACGCTAAAGCTACTAATTACAGCTCTGATTCAATTTCTTTGTCTGTGGCTGCGGTCGGCTACTAATCTTAGTAGGGACTAATTGTAGTACCTGATTAGATGGCTGGGGGGGAAGCTTTTCTATCTAGGATAAATTCATCTCTAGATTTAGAGACCAATGCTTCCCCCTTAATTAAGGCAAATAGAAAGATGAAATGGGGAAGCCTTTCTATCTAGGATAAATTCATCTCTAGATTTAGAGACCAATGCTTCCCCTTTAATTAAGGCAAATAGGACGAAATAAGGAAGATTGTCTAGGCTCATGGCTTAGCAGTAATTCGTTGGAAACACTTCAAATTAACTGGGTGGATACAATAAAAAAAGTAACGGAGAACCTGGAACAAAAATGAATGGTTTGCGTAACGTTAGTTTACTGAAAATTATCAGTTAACAAAAAATAGTGATGGCCATGTAGTTTTAAATGTAGTTTTAAATTAAGGATTTTGGGATAGGAACCCCCTTTTTATTAAAAAAGGTGAGGCTTATCCATCCTTATCATCAATTTAACAGGCACAGCTATACACGTAGAGGGTGATTAATGATTATTAATAACCTAGATTTTGCTCGGGAACATGTTCAATAAAACTGGATTATAGGCGGTGCAATTGCTCAGGCAAATACCACAACAATTGCTACAGCTGACCTGGCAATAGCCGATGCTGATGCATTCGCTGATGGCGATCAAACCTCAGCAGGGGCTGATACTGATGCAAGAGTAATAAATACCAAGGTTTCTAAGAAGAGCATCGCTAAGGCGAGTGCTGATGCTGAGGCTAGGACTAAGCAAGGACTTTTCCGGGCTAAGTCTGACAGTTTGTCTTTGTTTTTAGGTATATATATATAGATAATACCGATTTTGGTAAATCCGGCTATAAATCAATAAGGGTTTTCGGTAATTTTCGGTAATAGGTAAGGGAGACTAGGGGATGGGCGACGGAAACTAAAGTTTCTATAGTTTACCACCCAGCCCCTAACTTGATAATGAGGAGTAAATTGAATTAGGAATGAAGGGGAAAAGATTTTCATTCCTTTTTTAGGTTGAGCCTAAATTTCCTAAACTCATTGGCATAGTTTTGGAATGGAGGGATTTTTGTTGATAGTTAATATTTGATGCTTGGTAGAGATAAGGCGTGTAGGAGCGGCAGTAAAACAGTTAACGGTCAACACTCAACACTTAACACTCCACAAACCAGGTTCAACAGGTGCAGTTTAAGGGTAACACAAGGCTGATAGCCGATTAATAGCCATGGTTAATTTCAGCAGAACATTGACAATTCTTCCTCGTGTGAGTCTGATTAGAAAGAGTCTCGGAAAGAGTCTCACACAGAGGTTGACAAAGCCCATCACAGACAGCATCGAACAGAACCATAGTTTAACTACTAGTTCAACTGCGACTACAAACAATTTTTCAAACAATTTTTCCAGTATAATCAGAAACAATAGCCTCACTATCAATGGTAACGATGGTAGTAGGATAGTAACTAACGACTCACGAACAAATAGCACAAATAGCAGTTCATGGACTAATCGCTGGAGTTCAAGCAGTAGCGATCGCTTAACTAGAGGTATTTGATAGCACTGGTAATGGCATTGCTGATGCCACTTTGGTGAAATTCAATAACGATATTCTAGCTGTAGTCCAAGGAACCGTGGATGGACAGGGTGCAACCACCCTAACTAATGCTGATTTCATCACAGTATCTGATGCAATTTAAGCATAATATTGATAAGTATTCGGAATCACCCCATCCCTTACATTTGTTAACTCATCCGTTGCTCCATATATTGCCCCATTACCCGATCAGCTAAAATCTGAACAAGGAAAAGCTAAGCATGACTATTCTTTCTAGAGCATCCCTTGAACCACAGGAAATTACTGAGTTTCTGAAACGAGAAATCCAGCTAAAAGACGTCTCTGAGAAAATTTTGTATCAAAAAGTCATTAATCGAGCTGCTGTCGAAAGAAACCTAACCGTCACCGCCGAAGAAATTCAGGAAGAGGCAGATAAATTCCGTCACCAAAATCGCTTGGAGAAGGCTTCAGACACTCTAGCTTGGCTAGCCGATAATATGATTACTTCCGATGACTGGGAAGCCGGAATTCGCCAGCAATTGCTAGCTAAAAAGTTATCCAAATCTCTATTTGATAAAGACGTGGAAAAGTTTTTTGGTCAAAACCGACTAGATTTTGACCAAATCTTGCTCTATCAAATTATTGTAGCTAACGAGAAACTTTCCAAAGAACTCTTCTATCAAATTGAAGAAAAAGAAATTAGCTTTTATCAAGCCGCTCATATCTATGACATTGATGAGCAACGCCGACAGAAGTGCGGTTTTGAAGGGAAGCTTTACCGTTGGAATTTACGTCCAGATATAGCAGCGATTGTCTTTGGTGTACCTATTGGACAAGTGGTCAATCCGGTCAAAACTCCTCAGGGTTATCATATCTTGATGGTAGAAAGGTTTATCCCTGCTGAATTAACACCGGAAAGGTACGACGAGATATTGGATAGACTGTTTCAGGATTGGCTCAATCGTGAACTCAACTATATGCTTCATAGTGACACTATGGTTGATAAGGTTGAGAGTCAAACTGCGGAGGCGTTGGGTCAGTAGTGGAATGATTTAGGGTAATGGGTAATGGGTAAGTCAGCTATCAGTCGTCAGCTATCAGTCGTCAGCTATCAGCTATCAGCTATCAGCTATCAGCTATCAGCTATCAGCTATCAGCTCTCAGCTCTCAGCTCTCAGCTGATAGCTTACCCTTTAAAGTAGGTAAACCTCAATCAACAAAGCCATGGAGACATTAAATTATGATTCGCTCCGGGATAATCAGAAAATGGATAGTTTCACCAGATGGAAAGGTAGTAGTCCAAGCCGAAAGTAGGGCATTTGCATCTGGTGATCAAGTAAACACCAGTCAAGAGGTTACTGTGACCAGAGAGTCTGGCAGGAGTTATAGTAGAAGTTCCAGCTCTAGCTTTGCTTCTTCTACGGGAAAAAATAAGGGAGCAAAATCAGGAAAAAAATAAGGGAGCAAAATGCTCCCACTAGTGGTATTTTTGTCAACTAATGACTAATTATATCAAATCCGGTTGACTAATTATCATATTCCTGATCGGGGAATTAGTAATTGGTAATTTGGTAAGTATTAATGGGTAGTTAACGATTACTCATTACCGATTGCTTATGACCAACAATCCAGGAGTTGATAAGTGATTAACCGGACTTGATTATTAGTATGATTAATCCCTTAATAATTTTGACTTATCGGTAAAACTTTTAGTTTTTACTCGGTATCCAATGCTCAGTAAACCGAAGAAAAGTAAGCCTAGCAAGTTTGACGATTCAGGAGCTTTAACGGTTACCTTATTCGTTTTAGCTTCGACTAAGGTCAAATAAGTTGCTGTTTCGAAAGTGCGCTCATAATAACCCTGAACATCAGCCAGAGCAAATTCCTCTGTTCCTCCAAACAACTTAGTAAAGTCGTTATAAGCAAACACATTGTCACTGTGAGCAGACACAAGGAAATCATCATATCCTAGAGTCTCTAAATTACCAGAGAGAGCGAAGAAGTCGATGGGAGTACTCAAGTCATTGGTGTCATATAACTCGAAAACTACGGTGCCCTCGGCACTTGCACTTTCAGCAGGTGGATTGTCGATCATGGTGATTAGATCGAGAAAACCATTGAAATCGAAAGAAAAGGTTTCCCCTGCATCGACAAAGAAGTTGTAACCGATAAGTCCAGCAAAACTTTCCGCAATACCACGGTAGTTGCTTCCTTCACCCTCAGCGGTACTCAAAGATTTATTACGAGCTCGTT
The DNA here is from genome assembly GCF_010692525.1 of Moorena sp. SIO3B2. Classification (NCBI taxonomy): domain Bacteria; kingdom Bacillati; phylum Cyanobacteriota; class Cyanophyceae; order Coleofasciculales; family Coleofasciculaceae; genus Moorena; species Moorena sp. SIO3B2. The sequence continues at coordinate 10,377 of NZ_JAAHHE010000039.1, read as the reverse complement.
GTAGTGGATCGGGTGAATCAGGGTTAAAATTTGACTCCGCGTTCGCCTCAACAATCACCTCACCCCCAGTTGAAATCACAAAAGTGTCGGCTTCAGACATGGTAACCACTTCCAGAGGATCAGTACTAAAGTTTCTGAAGTCAAAGGATCCTTTAGACAAAGCGAAAGTAGCAGCCAAACTTGGTGCAGCAGCGAGAACGGAACCGGTTACTGTAGCGAACAGTAAGAATTTTTTAGCAATGGTTTTGTTCATTTTCATAATTTTCTGGGTGTTGTGGAATAAATTTCAAGCAGCGAAGTTTTTTTTAACTGCCTAAATTTGCGGTTCAATTTGGGAAATTTAAGGCACAATAATTGTTCTGATACTAGTGTTGTAATTGTTGTAATCAACAGTAAGCACAGATATTGATTGGTGCCAACACAAAATCCGGAAAATGATTATAAAGAATGGTAAAATTTTTACTTCATATCATTCTTTAGCCGGAAAAAATCCCTATTTATAGGTAAGTATTCAGATCAGGCAATGGCTGATAGCTGGTAAGCGTAGCATGCGCGTAGGGCGTTAGCTGACGGCTAAATACTTCCATTTATAGATTAAGAATAATCTAAAATTCGCTATTAATTATAAAGTCAGCGTAATTCTAAGTATAGATTATTTAAAGATTTTGTGAACTTAATTTACGGCAGTTAAATAATTTATCAAAAGCTTTGATTGGATGCTTAAACAGCTTTGAATAGCTTGTGTTTCATAATGGATAATAATTAATATGTAATCGTAAATCAACTAATAATTGCCAATTAAATTAAAAGATTACATGTCGGCTATAATCCTGAGATAGTCTGGATTTAGCCAATTAGTTTACGCAATTTATTAACCTAATTTTTATCCAACTTGGAGGGAATAATCAGGGATTTATTTTTCAGTAATTTAGTTCTCAGTAATTAAAACTATGCTCATGATTGTCTAGGTATAGTTGTGGAGCATAGCGACCTTAAACCTAGAGCTGGTAATGATTTTGGGACGCTTGTCTCCCCCCCAGAGCAATTACCGATTATAATAATTAGTCAACCGGAGATGATAAGCGCGTTTGTATTTGAGATGTAAACCTAGAAGGTCTTTTTTTATTGGAAAATAAAACTCCGGATCTCTTGCCCCTCTTGCCTGCCCCCCTTACTAAGGGGGGTTAGGGGGGATTCCTCTTGCCTTTTGCCTTTTTCTGCAATACGTGTGTTTACAACCTAGATCCAAACGCTATAGTATTATTTTATTCAGAGAAATTTGTGGGTTAGATCAAGCTCGGTTAATCCCGTCGTTTATCCTAAGACTATCAACGAATTAAGCTAGGGTACTTGAGCCGAGTTATGGATCATTTGATGGTGTTATGTTAAAATTAAGCATAATTTATATTTCAGCAATGGAAAACTTAAAGACAACTTAACTAGGAGTCCTGTTTCTAGTTTAAAGTGTCACGATTTTAAAAATCTAATCTCTGCTAATGCCACTAACTTTGAGAACGTCAGTAAGTGTAGGACAGTAAGTCGGTAAACCAAAGGTGGTTGGATTAACGGGGTTGTGATAAATAAAATGTCGGTAATTCAAGGAAAACCGACTCCAAGGATCCATCTGAATCCGGAACAGCACAATAAAGATATTGGCAAGCCAGATAAACAATGGTAGGCGAAAATAAATTTGTTTACCAAGATACCTACAAACTTCTTCTACGGCTTGGTTAACACTCAACGGCTGACAACCCAAAACCAATCTACCGCTAGACATCCACTCTGGTTCTGCACTCAATGCTTGAGAAGGAGGATGATCAATCAGGTATCGCACCACCTGAGCAATATCTTGGGCGTGGATGAAGTGGAAACTGCCATCAGCTCTAAACCAACGAATCAAGTTAATCCATTTGACAATATCTGGGAGTCCCGATGACAGATGGGAGTAGGGTTTAGTTTCGTGTCCCCCCAGTACCAAGGTAGGAAAGAGGGTAGTAATCTTAGGAGCGGACGCTAATTGGGATAAGCGCTTGAGACAAGTGTATTTGGAATAGATATATTCTGTTCCAAGTTCACCGGCTTCTTTCAGTAATTGGTTATTCCTATCCAGTACACTAGCAGTAGAGAAATAAATCACTTGCTCACAAACAGTAGGGTCAAGCAAGTTGATTAACTGGATAGTTTTGACAACGTTAATATCAAATGTTTCCTGTTGCCCTCCCCAAGCAGTTGCTGCCAGAATTGCCGCATCCATTGTCTTGAGCAAGTCACCAAAGTCTTCAATCTGCTGCAGGTCACCTTCTAGGATGGTAATGCCAGCACGCCTCTTGTCGCCACACTTCAAGTCGTCAAACTTGAATTTGTCAGGGTTTCTGACTAACAAATACAACTCATGGTCAGTTTCGAGACTTAAGGCTTCAGTGATGTAGTGACCAATGCAGCCACTAGCACCAGTCATAAAAATCCGCTTGGAGGTCATAGGATTTTCGATTTTCAATTCAATTATGTACTCCCGATGCTGACCTAACACTAACAAACAACTAGGTCAACTACTTCTAGGGGTACAAGAAGGTTTTGATCGAGTGAAGAACACTTCCTTGATTGTTGTGGTGATGCATCTTGAAGGATTCTATCCTTAGTCGTCTAATCAAGTATCTGCACTCTCAAGATATTTCTATAAGGTTGTTAATCTCATCCCCTTGAAGGGGATGAGACTGAAGCGAGGATTCCATTTAGTGGAGGGGCTACCTGGACAAGTAAACGTCTGCACCTTGAAAGCCCGGTCCAACTCTGACCGAAGGATACCCTAGGGAGGACTAGCGCTCCCCGAACCTATGACTGCTAGAGGGAGAAAATGGCACAGAATCTGGTTATCGATTCTCTACTCTCTCTTGTGTTATCGACTATTATGCATGAACAGCCATTAATTTATCTGCCTGTTTGGCAGTTTCAAAGAAGAATCTAACATTATCTTCTGGAGTGCCGGGTAAAACACCATGACCGAGATTTAAGATATGACCTTTGTGGCCAGCTTTGCGAATAGTATCGACAATGCGATCGCGAATAAAAGCTTGTGACCCAAACAGAACTCCTGGGTCGATATTGCCCTGGACTTTCATCTTATCACCCAATCTTGTTCTAGCTTCTGCCATGTCTACGGTCCAGTCTACGCTGACCATATCAACCCCGGATTGTCCCATGCGTTCAAGCACTCCAGCGCTACCACTGATATAGAGAATGAAGGGGGTATCTGGGTGAGTGGCTTTAACCTGCTGTACTACTCGCTGCTGATAGGGTAAGGCAAAGGTTTCGTAGTCTTGGGGACTCAGTTCACCTGCCCAAGAGTCAAACATTTGTATTACCTGAGCACCGCTATTGATTTGATAACGGACATAGATAGCGATCGCATCCGCTAGCTTACCCAAGAATTGGTGTAGCATAGCTGGTTGTGAGAAGGCCATCCCTTTAATGATGGAGTAATTTTTAGAACTTTTACCCTCAATCGCATAAGCGCCCAAAGTCCAGGGAGCACCGACAAAACCCAGCACTGCTGCGTCATTGCCCACTTCTTGCCGTAGCGCCTTCAAAATTTCCCGGATAAACCCAAATCTATCTAAATCCAACAGATGTAGCTGGTCAATTTGTTCCTGGGTACGAATCGGTTGGTTAATGATTGGCCCTTTACTTTCGACAATCTCAAACTCGATACCAATCCCTGGTAATGGAGTTAGAATATCAGAGAACAAAATCACTCCATCTGGTTGAAACGCTTTCCAGGGTTGTAGAGAAATCTCAATCGCGATGTCTGGATTTTCGGAGCGCTCGCGAAAACTCGGATACTTATCCCGTAAATCGCGATAAACCTTCATATAACGACCTGCCTGTCGCATCATCCACACAGGGGGACGGTCTAACACCTCACCACGAGCCGCCCTCAACAAATAAGGAACCTGGGTTGACCCAGCCATATGGTATCTATCCTATTATACTTTTTTAAGTGTATTTGTCAGCTTATCATGGTGGTATTCCCTTTACTCTCCTGATTTGAGAAGATTAAAAAAGTGTTAATAATAAGTTACATTCTAAGACGGTGCCTTCGTTAAACTGAGATCTTGCACCATTGTCATTAATCGTACGGTGGGCAGTAGGGTGGGCAGTGCCTACCAACGCGCTTTGCAAGCTTCATTATCTGTCTGGTGCACTGCCCACCCTACATGAACTGCTAACCTGCCAACTTTCAACCTGCTAACCTGCTAACCTGCTAACCTCCAACCCAACTCAAGGTCCCGACCTCAGCATCTAGTTCAACCAGCTGTCCGACAGGAAGGGCAGCGTTAACCCCATCGTGACCGAAAGGCAAGTCAGAGACAACCGGTATACCGAGATCCCAAATGCGATCGCGCAACACTTCCTCCACAGTCCAGCTAGGAACATCCTTGGGAGGAGCACAACGGCTAAACCGCCCTAACGCAATACCTTTCACCCCGGCCATTGCACCAATCATGCGCCACTGAGTCAACATCCGGTCAATGCGGTAGGGAGCCTCAGTTACATCTTCGAGAGCAAGAATCACCCCTGATAAGGAAGGTTGTAGGGGTGTACCGAGCAGATGAGTAGCGACCGTAAGATTAGCCGGTAGCAACACACCAGAAACTTTCCCATCTCCCCAACCAACCCCTTTCAAGGGAGCTATGGGTCGTCCTTCCACCCAATCAAACAACCGATTGAGTGACCATTCCGGTTCACCAGCAATAGTAGTCAATAACGGACCATGAACACCGGAAACCCCTATCTGACCAAGACTCCACAGTAAAGCAGTAATATCAGAAAAACCAATCAACCACTTCAACTGTTCTGGCCATTGTTCTGGCCATGTCCAGTCTTCCAGAAGTCTAGCGCTACCATAACCTCCTCGACCACAGAGAATGCCCCGACATTGGGGGTCAAGACAGGCTTCGAGCAACTGTTGGCGTCGCTGACTATCAGTCCCAGCTAGGTAACCTTCCCTAGCGTTCCAGTTCTGTGGTAATTGGACATGGTAGCCACGGGATCGCCAAATCTCAATCCCCCGATTGAAAGCATCAACCTCACGCAAGGTTCCACTTGGCACAATTACTCGCAATACATCTGGCGGTTTTAATGGTGGTGGTAGCTGGCATAAAGAAAAACCAGCCATCATCTGTTGCACATAAAGTTGATTCACGCGCTCCGATACTTTTTAGCTACCAAAGTCTACCAAGATAGACCAAGGCTCGCCAATGCAAGATGCCATAGCATCCAGGGGGTATCTCCCAAAGCTCTCGGGAATATCCCGCGAGCGCCATAAAAATGTCAAAAAAGTTTAACACCGGGATTTAACCGCAACTATTAAAGCCTTGGTTTTCGGCTTTAATTTAAGTTACATAATAATCACTGTCGGTGTTACCCTAATTTAAGTCTAACAAATAATAAGAGTTTTTGGTAGACTCTGCGACATTTTATCTAGCTGTTTACTAACCCTTTTTCTTGTTTCTCAATTTGCGTTGCAGCAATCGTTGCTTGCTTTGCAAATCCACGAAAAAGCGAGGGCGTTCTACCAGTTCACCTGTCGATACAGCCAAGAACTTTTCGAGTCCCAAATCAATTCCGATCGGATCACCATCAGGCATTGGTTCAGGAACAGAAACATCGGCTTGCAGAATCAGCTGAGCGTACCAGCCCGACGATTTCAACACGACCCGAACTTGCTTGATCTCAAATCCTTCAGGAATAGGTCGATGCAAGTGGATCGGCACGGTTCCAATTTTCGGCAGTTTGATCTCAAATCCGTTGACAGGATTCGACTTGAACTGCGGAAACACAAACGAACGATACTGGCCCGACTTTTTGAATCGAGGAAATCCAAACCCTCTGTGTTGCATGAACTTGAACGACTTATCCAGTCGCTTCAAGGCATCTTGCCAAACTTGGGAGTGAACTGCCTTCAGTTGTCGAATCAACTTTTTGGCTTTGGTAAGAGCGTTCTGCTGTTTGTAGTAGTCAGGGTATGGCGTGTCAGCAGGGATGATGTATTCGAGTCTGATGCTGCAAGCATTGACCAAGCATTTACGCGAATTGATCCAGTCCTTACGCTCTGCCAAAGCATAGTTATATACGCGACGGCATTGCTCCAACCAGCCAAGCATTTTAGCTTCCTGGTCAAGTCCTGGATAGATTCGGTAGCTGTAGGTCAAGTTCAACATCCGTGTATTCTAACAGATTTACATCTTCTGTTAGAACCGATAGATAGTATGTCGATTTTCGGGGCATCGAACGCGCCCCGCGTCTCCAAAGGAGAAACCCCTCAATCGACCCGGGGTGTCCATGTATCCCGACGCTAACCTTTCAGGTACAGCGCGGGACTTATAGCCTCCCGAACCCCCCATTAGTTAACCGCTTAAATAAATGTTACGAATAGCCTAGGGCTGAATACTCACCTTACCGAAATATTGAACTAAAATCCCCAAAAGCGCTATCCTAGTAAGGTGTGTAGCTAAGATGTATAGACTATCAAAACTCTGGCGACCTAGTAAAGTAACCATAATAACAAAACCATCACAATTGACAATTGACGTATGTTTGATGCTCTCGCCGAACGCTTAGAAGATGCTTGGAAAAAACTACGGGGTCAGGACAAGATCTCTAGTTCTAACATCCAAGACGCCCTAAAAGAAGTGCGTCGCGCCCTCTTATCGGCAGACGTCAACCTACAAGTAGTCAAAGATTTCGTTGCTGAAGTAGAAGCGAAAGCACAAGGCAGTGAAGTCACATCAGGTGTTCGCCCTGACCAGCAGTTCATAAAAATAGTCTACGACGAACTGGTGCAAGTGATGGGGGAAACCAATGTTCCCCTAGCCCAAGCAGACACCCCACCAACCGTTGTGCTAATGGCTGGTCTACAAGGTACTGGTAAAACTACGGCTAGTGCCAAACTCGCTTTACATCTGCGTAAGCAAGAACGTAGCTGTCTGTTAGTGGCTACAGACGTGTATCGACCCGCAGCCATTGATCAATTAGTCACCCTCGGTCAACAAATTGATGTACCGGTGTTTGAGTTAGGTACAGAAGCTGACCCAGTAGAAATTGCTCGTCAAGGGGTAGAACGGGCAAAAGCAATGGCTATCGATACGGTAATTATCGATACAGCGGGACGACTGCAAATTGACCAAGAGATGATGGGAGAACTCTCCCGCATCAAAGAAACCGTCCAACCCCACGATACTCTACTAGTGGTGGATGCCATGACTGGTCAGGAAGCAGCAACCCTGACCCGCACCTTCCATGAGCAAATTGGCATTACTGGGGCAATTCTCTCCAAACTTGATGGGGATAGTCGTGGTGGTGCTGCCCTTTCAGTCAGGCAAATTTCAGGTCAGCCGATTAAATTTGTCGGGGTTGGGGAAAAGGTCGAGGCACTACAACCATTTTATCCTGACCGGATGGCATCCCGGATTCTGGGTATGGGGGATGTACTCACCTTGGTTGAGAAAGCCCAGGAAGAGATTGACATCGCTGATGCTGAACAGATGCAACAGAAAATGCTGGAAGCAAAATTTGACTTCAGCGATTTCTTGAAGCAGATGCGCCTGTTAAAGAACATGGGCTCCCTTGGTGGGTTGATGAAACTGGTTCCAGGCATGGGCAAACTCAGTTCTTCTCAACTTCAACAAGGGGAAACCAAGCTCAAGCAGTCCGAAGCTATGATTAGTTCCATGACCTCCGAGGAGCGTCGTAACCCAGATTTATTAGCTAGCTCTCCGAGCCGCCGCCGCCGCATTGCCCAAGGTTCTGGTCATACGGAAAAAGACGTCAGGGGTCTGGTGAGTGAATTTACCAGAATGCGATCGCTTATGCAGCAAATGGGTCAAGGTCAGATGCCAGCCATGGGGGGGTTAGGTGGTATGTTAGGTGGTATGGGTGGTGGAAATCCTCGTAATCAACCTGGTTGGCGTGGTAGTGGCTCTGGCAAGAAAAAGAAAAAAGCCAAGAAGAAGAAGGGATTTGGGGAATTATAGTAGAAGGTCAGCTAGTAAAAGGTTAGAAGGTTGTTCGCGTAGCGTGACCGAAAGGTCAAGGTTAGAAGGTTGAAGGTTAGAAAGTTGAAGGTTACCCTGAAGGTTAGCCTGTTGTTCGCCTTTGGCGTTCGGTGTAGGGTAGTTTAGCCAGTAGAAGGTTAGCCAGTAGAAGGTTAGCCTATTGTTCGCCTTTGGCGTTCGGTGTAGGGTAGGTTATCTGGTAGAAGGTTAGCCTAAAGTTTAGCCAGTAGAAGGTTAGCCAGTAGAAGGTTAGCCAGTAGAAGGTTAGCCTGAAGGTTAGCCCGTTCCCTGAGGCGTGCGGAGTAGGGTAGCTTAGAAGATTGTAAACCGGTAGCGGCTTGCCTGCTGATTCAGTTAAAATCTTCAACATTCAACCTGTTCACTTTCAAACCCCCAAAGATCGCTTAAAATCAAACAGGTGAATTAATTAGGTACAATGATCAAAATCAGATTAAAACGATTCGGTAAAAAGCGTGAAGTCAGCTATCGCATAGTGGCCATACCCAGCAGTGCCCGCCGTGATGGACGTCCTCTAGAAGAACTGGGATTCTATAATCCAAGAAATGATGAAACGAGGCTGAATGTACCAGCAATAGTGAAGTGGCTCAAAAATGGAGCTCAGCCAACACAAACCGTGCGTAATATTTTGCAAAAAGCCAATGTTTTTGAACAAATCAGTACCTGAAATCCTATCTGCTTCTGTTCGAGATGATGACCCAGATTATTCAGCACTAGTGAGATTTTTAATCGAGCCGTTCTTGGAATCACCAGACTCCCTCAGCGTAGACTGTGAGAAATCAAATGGGAAAGAGCGTGTGTGGATTCGACTAGCTTTTAATGGAGAAGATAAAGGGCGAGTTTTCGGTCGTGGTGGTCGCAATATTCAAGCGATTCGGACAGTAATTAAAGCAGCAGCCCAAGCTGCTGGTCAAACTGTTTATTTGGATATCTATGAAGGCTCAGGCTCAGGTAGTAGCCCTCGTCGAGACAATGGCCCTAGTCGTAGATCCATTGTCAGAAGAAGTTTACCTCGCCGAGTGTCCAGACCTAGAGTAATTCCAAGATTTCCCTCCTAGTGCTCTAGTTTTGAAGGTTTCGGTAATGAGAGGACCATGGAGAAAAGGGGGTGAAGAACATCCGGCTGCTGTACCTCTCATTACCAATGGCAGGAAACCTTGAAGATTGGTAATGAGAGGTAGATTGAGTTGTATATTAAGTTACTTAAGTTACCAGTTAACTTCGATAGTTGAGACTGAAGCCTGTAGTTGATAAACCTTGAGTGAAGTATCCAAAACAATTGAGCTACCCAGCCCAGAAAGTGCAATCGCCTTGGTTGGAGACCAGGAAGAAAACCTGAAAACCCTATCACGGCAAACCGGTGCGCATCTGGTGCTGCGAGGGCAAGAGTTATTGATTTCTGGCACCGAGAAACAGGTCGAGCGGGTATCATCCCTAGTGCGATCGCTTAAAATCTATTGGCTCGAAGGTAAAAGGATTACAGGAGTAGACATCCACACCGCAATTCATGCCTTAGATACCAAGCGACAGGATGAATTACAAGATTTACATCAAGATGTGCTGGCTCATACTCGCCGGGGTGAGGTGATCCGAGCTAAAACCTTCCGGCAACGGCAGTATATCAAAGCTGTACTAACCCATGACCTCACCTTCTGTGTGGGGCCAGCAGGCACTGGCAAAACCTTCCTAGCTGTGGTAATAGCCGCTCAGGCGTTACTAAATAATCAATATGAACGACTGATTCTGACACGACCAGCGGTAGAAGCTGGTGAAAAACTTGGCTTTTTACCAGGAGACTTGCAGCAGAAAATTAATCCCTATTTGCGCCCCCTCTATGATGCTCTCCATGAACTGATTGATACAGAGAAGACCGCCAATTTAATGGAACGGGGCATTATTGAAGTGGCTCCCCTAGCGTATATGCGAGGTCGCACCCTCAATAATGCCTTCGTGATTATTGATGAAGCTCAGAACACCACACCAGCCCAGATGAAGATGGTTCTGACTCGTTTGGGTTCACGTTCTCGGATGGTAGTGACTGGTGATCTCACCCAGACCGATTTATCTAGCAACCAACCCTCAGGATTAGCGATCACCCTAAAAATATTAAAATCTGTAGAAGGCATTGCTTTCTGCGAACTAACTAATAAGGATGTTGTCCGTAATCCCCTCGTTCAGAGGATTGTTACTGCTTATCAAAACTATGAAAAGTGAAGAATTGGTATAAACTTTGGTATTCACTAGGGATCTCCAACCAGAGTGAAAGCAGCCCAATAGTAGGGATGAGAAAAGCTTTGTTTTCCTG
>NZ_JAAHHE010000389.1:2841-5445 GCF_010692525.1 Moorena sp. SIO3B2 | reverse complement strand
TAATGTCCATACCTAACCATCCCAATGTTTCACTTTGTTCCTTGATGGTATTTACTAACTGTCTTGGGTTGGCAATAAAGCTGTCTCCATTGGCGATGGTGGCGTAACCGGAGATAGTATTATTCCTGATGCGTAGGGCAAGAACTGGTTGTATCCCTACAGATTGTAATGGTGCTAAAAATGGATGGGTAAAAGGTATGGCTTGTCGTTGAGGATTAATGGTATCGTAAGTGCCGTCTCGTTTTTGACGCACTTGTAGTGTACCCCTGGCTAAATTTCCCAGTTGTACCGGAACAGTTGCTCTGCGGCGGCGTTGAGCACTAATGTAGGTGGCGACGGTTTCTGAGGGGTTAAATGTGGCTTCGGCTAGGGAAGTTGGCTCGGTGGGTATACCAGGCTCAGTAGTAGTTTCGGCAGCATCAGACGTAGGTTCTGGGGTTTCCTCTGGTGTGCGATTGAGCAACGGTTTTTGTGCCACCGGTCTAGGTTGCTGCTGTATCGTATGGGTCAACTCATGAGCCGTCAAACTATTCTTACCAGGAGACTTACCGGCACCATAGAAAATATCCCTACCATGGGTAAAGGCTTGGGCTCCCAACTCTTTATTCATCTGTACAGCACTGGAGTCTGTATGCACCCTCACCCCACTAAAGTCAGCCCCAAATCTGGGTTCCATGAAACTCCGGGTAGAGTCTGGCAGAGGTTGACCGGTACCCTGTCGGGATTGGATTTTGGTTTCTAAATTAGGGGATACTTGTGGGGTTTGACCAGGATTTGCTTTAGTTTGTATTTCCTCTTCCTGGGATTGTAACTGTAGGGCGATCGGCTTAGTTTGTATTTCCTCTTCCTCGGATTGTAACTGTAGCGCTATCGGCTTAGTTTGTATTTCCTCTTCCTCGGATTGTAACTGTAGCGCTATCGGCTTAGTTTGTATTTCCTCTTCCTCCATGGAATTTTGGACTGGTGGTGCTGCCATGCGCATTACTTGGGCTGCAACACTGTCTGCCTCCTTCTCGTACACATCATTTGGTTCCCCCACTTGCATTTTTGTCTGGATGAGGCGATTGACGGCTTGGTTACCGATGGTTCTTTGCAGTTTCAGGAGGGGGTGAACCGGACTATGGGTAGCCAAGGGGGTTGGCTTGGCTTGAACAGTTTTTCCGGTTGGGGTGGTTTGGTTGTTTTTGGTTTGGCTTGCCCGTTGATTACCCATATGGTTCACCTTTTCCTTTTAGTTAATTAGTTAGGAGAGTTACAGCATCTTTGTCAAGACTTTGAGCTTGGTTTTCCCCTGCCATATTAGTTTCTGCTAGCAATTCTTCGATTACCTGAATAGCACCACTGATCCGCAAGAGTGTATCTCGCAGATTAACCTTTTGATTTTCCAAATCCGTGATCATTTTTTGTCCTGACTCAAATTAAGATTTTAGTGCCTGAAGCCGTTGCTCTAATTGTTGTTTCATTTGTGTATTTACTTAGCGTGGAATTAAGATGTAGTTGACTAAGGGCCTGAAGTTTCCTGAGTTTTCGTCGTGCCATGTACCATGATCACTGCCACGACTAACTTTATATTTATATCGTGCATGAATTTTCCAGGATGTTGTATTATTAACTCTTGCCCAACATTCTATCTTTAATAACGCATTATCTCCTTCTGAACCTGGCTCCTCTCGACCCATTACTCTGGGAGAAACAAAAATATTCCACTCACGAGTGGTTCCCCAAGGGACTTGAACAGTATCGTTATGGCTAGCCTGACCGGCTTTAGAAAAATCTTGACCGTTCCTCAAAATGCGATCTCTTACATTTACAGTTCCAGCCACCTCTAATTTTTGACTAGGATTTGATGTACCAATACCCACATTGCCAGTAATATCCATTCCGCCATTAACTTGCAGATAGTCCCATAATCGAACGTATCGACCTTTAGAAGTACCCGCCCGTCCCAGAATCATTAAAGCTCCGAAATTAGCAGCATTCTCAATAGCTGCCCAACCAGATTGATTTCCGATGCCAGTGTGGTTGTGGTTGGTGTTAGTAAAGTAAATATCTGAATTACCAGCACGAATATCACCCCCAACATCTAATTTACCCTTAATGCCAGAGGTTGTAATATTGCCATTGACAGTGAGGTTGTTTGCGATAGTCAGCGACCCGGTCATGGTGTCACCGGTTTTTTTGACAATGCCCTCTAGACTTGAGCCATCCCCTTCAAACCGATTTGCCTGAATAGTTCCTGTGGCATTTACTTCACTAGTAGCGAGCAAACCACCCACAGTTAAGTTATTTTCTATGGTTAGGGAACCTGTCACCCGATCGGTCACACGTAATTGAGCAGTAGCGATCGCATCGCTAACACTTAGACTCCCACCCACACTCACCGACCCGGTGGTATGCAAAGCATCATCTATCCTAAGCGCCCGTGATGAGTGTCCCGAGCGAATTACGCCGGTAATTTTCACTTCATCATTATCAGCATCCCCCAAAGACACATTTCCAGCAATATGCTCCGTATCACGGGCAATTACATCCCCCTGTACTTCCAAATTCCCCGATACCTGTAGATTACCCCCTACTGACAAGTTCTTAGTGGCGAAATCTTGG
>NZ_JAAHHE010000389.1:0-2081 GCF_010692525.1 Moorena sp. SIO3B2 | reverse complement strand
CCGGCTTGGTAGTACCCTTGAGGGTACCTTTTTGTAGTAAGCATTAAGCTATCAGCTATCAGCTATCAGCTTATGCGCTGCGGGCATTAACTGAATGCTTACGTTGGGCGTTGCTGAATTGAAGTATGAATGCGGGATACTCTGGTTTTGCGCAAGCCCCCTAAATCCCCCAAATTTGGGGGACTTTGAGAGAGAGTTTTGTTCCCCCCAGAATTGGGGGGCTAGGGGGGCGAAACCATAACCATAATCAACAACGCCTTTTTTCTAATTGATTGAGCCTGCGCTCATATTGCTGGAGCTTCTGCTCAAGGTCTTTGACAACTTCAACCAAGTACATGCTGATTTTGCGGTAATTGATCGCCCCAGGGGAGCCGTCTTCATCGTAGTAAACGAGTTGATTTAAACCTAGTTCATGAAATTCTTCAGCAATGTATCCAATTTCCCAGTGTTCTGCATCCCCAGGTCGTGTATAGGTTTTTGGTGCTACTTGCAAAATCTTGGTGAAATCGTCTTCTAGAGATGCGATGTTTTCCTTGCTTTTTCGGGAGGAGTTATCTTGATAAAAGAGCTTGCTGGAACTATCCCACTGCATATTACGGCGATCGCCAAAAGGAATATTATTGACTAACAATCTTCCTCTGATACGGACATCGCCATTGCGAAAGAACATTATGCCTTTGCTCCAATCCCAACCCCCCGCAGAGTTATCAGAAGTTATATGGAGAAAATCCCCATTACCATTAGTTCTTGAATGAAAAATAAACTTCTGGTTATTCACATCTTTGCCAAGAACTAAGTCACCGACAATATGCTGTGTGCTCTTGGGGGTGTTTGTTCCAATACCAACCTTACCACCTGTTATGGCCAGAGCGTTACCTTCCTCAAGTCTTAGATCTACATATTTTCCAGGAGAGCCCCATCCCAGGTAGAAACCTCGCTGATTGTTTTTTCTTCTGACTTCAAAGTAGCCATAGCGATTATCAGTGGTGGATTGCGCTCTGTGCCAGTAGTTGTTGGAAGCAATTGCTGCCTGACCGCCAACATAGAGATTACCCCGAACATCCAATTTCGCTCCCGATGCGGGACTAGTTGTACCGATGCCCACATTTCCATTTCCTTTAATGACTAGCGCGGTTTCTACAACTCCATCGTTACCCGTATTAACAAAAGCAATGCCTCCATCAGGGTTAGGGTTATTACCATCGGTTTTTTCAATCACTAAAGCATCTTGATTACTCCCAAAGAAATTGTTGTCGTACCTGAGTCGAAAACCATCTCCAGTAGGTGTACCGGATTCATTGGTACTATAAAAAATCTGAGTTCCAGTAGTTGCTAATTTTAAAGCACCTGCCACTTCTAATTTGGCGCTAGGATTTGATGTGCCAATCCCTACATTGCCATTGTTGTAGTAAATACTGCCACTGCTACCATCAGACCACTTTCCAGGATTAATACCTGTTAAAGCGGAGCCATCCCCCTCAAACCGATTTGCCTGAATAGTTCCAGTGGCATTTAGTTCACTAGTAGCGATCGCATCCCTAACACTGAGACTGCCATCCACAGTCAACGACCCAGTGGTATGCAAGGCAGAATTAACTTCCAAAGCTCCGGAGGAATGTCCGGAACTTACCACCCCTGCGATGGTAATGACATCACTATCTTCATCTCCCAAGGAGACATTGCCAGCAATATGCTCCGTATCACGGGCAATCACATCCCCTTGTACTTCCAAATTCCCCGATACCTGTAGATTACCCCCTACTGTCAAATTCTGGGCGTTAAAATTTTGCTCAGCAGCACCGTTGATAGCAGCTTTGGTATCAACGGCATTATTAACCTGGGTAATTTGATTATCCACATAGGTTTTAACGGCTTGTTCGGTGGGGACAGCTAAATTACTGTTATTAGCCAAGTTTCCATCGCTAGAAAATGCGTTGATGGATAATGTTCCGAGTTGGAAATTACCACCGACACTAAGGTTGTCATTAATAGTGAGGGAGCCGTCAATAGTTGAGTTTCCGGTAGTGGTGACTAAGCCGGTTAAACGAGAACCATCCCCAACAAATTGGGCGGCAGTAGCA
>NZ_JAAHHE010000388.1:0-5448 GCF_010692525.1 Moorena sp. SIO3B2 | reverse complement strand
CGTAGCGCATTAGCTGATAGCACCTCAAGTAGCGTGCCCATAGCGCATTAGCTGATAGCACCTCAAGTAGCACCATCTGTAGCGTATTGGCTGATGGCTGATAGCTGATGGCACCTCAAGTAGCGTGCCCATAGGACATAAGCTGAATGGTTAGCACCGAACTTGTAGAGCTGACCTTACTGAGTAACTCCCACGATGAATTGGCTTTGCTGAACCATCTTCACAGAGGAATAGGTCGCCATTGGGAGCGACGGTAAAGACACAGTTTTGTCCAACTTTGTATGAGCAGCGCTAAATAGTTTAGGAGTAAATCATGAAAGTAAGTCCAACAAAAAGTTAATTTTAAGTTAAGAATAAGTTAATAAATTACTAGTATCTCAATTTTTTGTGAAAGTCTACTGTCAGCTCTTAAACTAATCATGAATTTGTTGAAAATTAAACTAATATTAACCTCTTTATTTAAAGATAGACTAATAGAGTTTTAGTAAGCTATCAGCTATCAGCTATCAGCTATCAGCTATCAGCTATCAGCTATCAGCTATCAGCTATCAGCTATCAGCTATCAGCTATCAGCTATCAGCTATCAGCCAAAGGCTTGTGGCCAAGCTACTTGAGTTGCTTTTGAATAAAATAAGCACCTCAAGCAGCGTGAGCTTTAGGCTCACGGCTGACCGCTGACGGCTGAATGCTTACGAGTTTTAAAAGACTAGCGCTTGATTCAAGACGCTCTACCAGGTTGAAACAAGGAGAATTTTATAATGGCTGATATCTTCCATAAATCAGGGGTTTTGGCAGCCGCTAGTGTGGCTTTGGGTCTAGCTGTAATGCCAACCCAACCTGTCTCTGCTGCAACTATCAAATATGATTTTACCGTAGATGTAGAGACAGGGGATTTGGCTGGCAACTCTTATCAGGGGTATTTTACCTATGATGACACCTTCCAATTTGACAGCGGATTCGAAAGATTCAACTCTCGGAGCGATGACCTATCGGTAGTCTTCGACTTTAATGATGTCACCTACACTGAAGAAGATGATTTCTTGTTTCCTGTAGGTCCCTACGTTGATTTTCAGGATGGGGAGCTTTTGGGATTGAATTTTGCTCCCAATTTCTTCGTTTTCGATTTTCCCTTTGAAATCCGTGACGAAGACAATGACCGCATAGGAGGTGACTTCTTTACCTATGGTGATTTCTTTCTCGGTTCTGGAGAAGGTAGTGTCACTTACGCTAAAGTGGGTAAAGTTCCCGAGCCTGCTACTATTTTAGGGTTAAGTGTGCTTGGTGCTAGCTTGCTGCTGGGAAAAAAGAAGGGATCCTCTCAAAACGCTTAGAAGAGTTTTGGGAGTTGAAAGTTAAAAGTTGAAAGTTGAAAGTTGACGGTTGAGTGTTAAGGGTTGAGTGTTGACCGTTGACCGTTAATACTCAACCCTTAATAGCTAGGATAATGGCAAATTTCTAGTCATCTTAGTCATCAAAATTTTGTCCATCGCCCCAATCATGCGATCGCATCTCATCCTCTAGCGCTATTGTTATGGGTTTGTGCGATCGCATCTCATCCTCTAGCGCTATTGTTATGGGTTTGTGCGATCGCATCTCATCCCCTAGCGCTATCCTTATTTCCCCGTGTCAAATATAGCGCTATTGTAAATAGCAACAATGACTAATGGGTAACCATTGAAGTGAAGAGTTTGGTAAATGCGTTCGCGTAGCGTCGGCTGTGGCCGTAGGCCAAGCTGCGCGAACGCCGAATCGCTTGTTTCAATACTCCCTATCTCCCTATCTCCCCATCTCCCTATCTCCCTATCTCCCCAAACTTCCCCAATCCCCGTTCCCTAACTTAGTTAAAAATACGGTTTTCCTATAGTATACTCTTAATTAGCTTAGTAACACAAGCAAATAATCCAATAATCATGACCTACCATAACAACAGACGGGATTCACTGATAGATAATCCAGACCTAGTTGGTGATTTACCCCCAGAAATCGCTAGTCATATTGTTGATTTTGCCATTAACATTACCCCTGAACTCACCAAAGGGCAGTTTGCCGAAGATACAATCTGCTGTTTAAAAGAATTGATTAAGCAAACTAGCGAAATGATCAGCAACTTCAATCCGGCAACGGGAGTCGTAACCACAACGGTAAATGGTCACTTACCTCATGTTCAAACCGTCGAAAAAATGCCTTCTTCTGGGATACTGATAACTCACTAACCCCTCGGTTGTATAAGGCATCACTAAACAATTCAACAAAATTAAAAACACCATAATCCGGTCCTCGTGGGTTTTCACCCATAGAGGAATGTTCCTTATAAGTAGGAAGACGCTGATCCCAATTAAACAAACCAATTTGGTCAAAGGTTTCCGTAAATCTAGCATTAGTGCGCAAGACTTGGTTTGTCTGTGGATGGGGATCTAAGAACGGAAAATTAACATTTGCTTCCCCTCTCACCTTAGCATTAAACATCTTGATATGCTTTTCAATCCGGTCACGGTCTGTAGTAGGATTATCAAAATCTAGATTCAGATCCCCTAATAAGATAAAATTGGGATAATAGGCTCTATCCTGTTGGATAAACCGTCCTAATATCCATGCCATCAGTGCATCAAATTCCTGACGGCGATCTGAGATATAGTCACCAAAATACAGATGAGCATTAACCGCCATCAACTCATAGGGGTTAGTACCAGGATGACCAACAATTCTAAAACTCACACAGAACGGTTGGCGAGCAAAGGTTAGAAATACTGGCATCTTAACATTCGGCTTCTTCGGGCGTTTCCCTAACTGATTTGAGTTCCACTGATCCAGTTCCCTTAGATATTCAACATAAGGTAAAATAGCCTGATTGATCTGATCATAGTTACGAGCCAAGGTTTCTAACACCTTAGTACGGTCAAAAGAAATATCTGAGACCACTTCACCCCGCTTAACCATCGACAAATTATATATAAATCCCAGTCTTTCCCCTAATCCTGGTTCATTAGGAAACACCCCAGTTCGATCAGACACAATCATACCAAACTCTGACCCCATCCGCCCCTTCAACTCCTGGAAACCACTCAGGTCATCCATGATTTCTTGGACAGCCAGCAAGTCAAAGTGCTTACACACATGAGCCAAAAAATCCCAGGTTTGAGGACTGCGGTTAGTTACCGCCCCCAGTTTTCGGATATTAAATGACCCCAACACCACCGAGCCATATTCCCGTTTAGGCAATCCATACTTAGTGGGATCGTCAGCCAAAGTTTCTCGGATTTCACCCCATTCTTCTGGAGTAAATTCAGACATAATATTATTTTAAATGTAAACCTAGGATTGATAAAAAAAGGGAATCGGGAATCGGGAATCGGGAATCGGGAATCGGAACCCACCCCTAACCCCTCCCAGGAGGGGTTAGGGAATCGGGAATCGGGAATCGGGAAGAGTTACCCAAAATACCTATATACTTTATTAAATTTTGCCTTTTGCCTCTTGCCTTTTGCCTCTTGCCTTCCCCTCCTGGGAGGGGTTAGGGGTGGGTTCCTCTTGCCTTTTGCCTTTTGCCTATGCCCTCTTGCCTTATTCTCTATTACCTTGTATTTAACGATTCAGAATTGTCAAACCATTATTATCATTGGCATCTTCAAAAATTCCTACCATTTCCTTCAATTCAAGCTTCATTTATTCAGAAAATCCTACATTATTTACCAACCGGGCTTTCTCTAATTTGGCATCACTCAGATTGACCTTACTCAAGTTGATATCCCCCAGGATAGCACATCTGAGGTTAGTACCACTCAAATTGACACGACTGAGGTTAACACTACTCAAATTAGCACCGCTGAGATCAGCACCTGCACAATCGGATGTTGTATTAAGACCAGCAATTCTCCCTATCTCCAAAAAGTCCTTAGTTTTCTCCTCTATAGAGCGATCGATTAACGGTTGCGCTTCTGGCCGAATTTCTTGATTAGACATAGGTTGACTTAACCAAAATTAATATATTCATCAAAATTTTACTCTATACAGCTTTGAGGGCAATGAGCTCATCCCTAATACAGTCAGTCGCCCATTGAACCTCCTTTCATTGTCTTGATGCAGTCGCTCAGGATGTTACAATCAAAAAGCTGCTGGGAATAGTAGGTAAAAACAGACATTATTTAAGATGCTTACCCATTGGAAACAATCCCTAGCCAAGAGTGCTGGACTATTGGCTGTTTTGACTCTTGTACAGAGTTTATACTTCACTCAATCAGCTTCTGCGCAATGCGTGCCGAGTAATTTTTCCTCGAACTGGTTACAACGACAGGAGTACCTTGGTGGTCACACTATTGATCGCCATGTTGGTAAAAGTGATCAACAACTAGTAGACCGATTAATTAATGCTCCCAGAATCAGCGCAGCTAGCACCTATAGCGATTTGGGAACTGCTGCCACTAATATTCAAGCTGCTTTGAGAGCCAACCGGAATAGATTAAATAGTTGGGTTCTTGATGCTGCTAGAGGTGAGAAGCGAGCTGTTAACTATAGGGCTAGGGAAGTAGTTGGTCGTGTGGCTAGCCGTCCTCCTTCTCTGAGCAATATTTCTAATAGTATAAAGTTGCGTGCGGTTATGAAAAAAACAGCAAAAGGAGATTGCTTACTTCTTACGTCATATCCCGCTAGATAACTGCTCAGGGGATTGTATATTTTATAGTGTAGATTTTATAGTTTAGAGTGACCCTTGCTTAAACTATAAGATCTTGTATTTATTTAATCTTCAGTCTCTAATTCTCCAATTTTCAGTCATTACTCAACATTAGCAATTAACTATACACCAAAAATCTACCCATGAGCCAAAAAGCTAACTACGAAAATCTCTACAGTTTTCTTGCTGGGGAGTTTGCTGAAGCTGATTTTGAAGGTAAAAGTGATGAAGAGGTAGTTCTTGGCTGCAACAATCCAGAACTTGCCAAGTGGCATCGTACCATAATTGCCGAAGGACGGGTTGCTTTGGCTTCTCCCTCCTTTCCCTGGAAAGATGTGGGTGACTATGCCAATCGCCATTTTGAAACTGAAGAAAGTGCTAGAAAATGGCTAACACAGATGCTCGACCTGTTGGAAAGTTGCCTTGATAAAGTATCCGGAGGAGAGTAAAGTACGGAAGAGCTATATTTCCCCGATTAAACTATACTCGAAACTTGATAATTTGTCCTTACCCACCTTGTAAGGCAATTTGGTCAATACCTTACGAGGGCACGATTGCGTCCGCAACGGTCAGTGCCAGGTTAATTCTGCTGTCTTTTCCCCAGATGGTCAGACAATTCTCACCGCTTCACGGGACAAAACTGCGAAATTATGGGATAACGATGGGAATTTGATCACAACTCTAAATCAGGATAGCTGTTGGCATGTACATATAAAGGATTATCATTGCGGTCTTACCTCTGCGGTATTTTCTCCAGACGGAACTAAAATTATTACTAC
>NZ_JAAHHE010000387.1:0-5465 GCF_010692525.1 Moorena sp. SIO3B2 | reverse complement strand
ATTCTGGGAATGGGGGAGCGATTTCTTTGGAAACTGCTGCTGGCAGTATTACTACTGGAAATTTTGATGCTGGAACTGTTTCTGTCGAGGGAGATGCGGGTGATGGGGGCATCATTGCTCTAGCAGCTTTTCATGGAACTATCACGACAGGAAATCTTAAATCTGAGGCTGGCTCTAATAACGGTAATGCAGGAGATGGAGGAGAGATTACCCTAGAAGCCAGAGACAACATTACCACAGGCGATCTAAACTCTAGGTCTTTTGGCTCTCTAGTTGGCAATGGTGGAAATATTAACCTAACTAGCACAGCAGAGTCAATTACTACAGGGAGCATCTCTTCCGGTGGCTCTTTTGATTTTGGTGGTTTTGGCAACTCTTTAATAGGAGAGGGGAATCGTGGCAACGTTACTCTTGATGCTTATCGCGATCTCATTCTCTCTCCCCTGATCGACGCTTCTGGTAGTGGGCCTGGAGGTAACATTACTCTTACCAGCCGAACAGGGGAAGTATCCTTGAAAGATGGTCTAATTAACAGCAATGGTTTTGGCAATGGCAGTGGCGGCAAAATTAAAATTGAGGGGCAATCGGTTTCCATAATCAACACAGATTTGACTACCAGATCATCTGGAAACGGAAATGGTGGCAGTGTTATCCTCACAACTCCTGGTTCTGTTTCCCTTGATAGTAGCCGTATTACCACCTCTTTGGAACCTGGAGCAATTGGTCAGGGAGGTGACATCCGCATTGAGGGAGGGTCAGTTTCTCTGTCTGATTTCACCATCGATACTGCTACCTTTGGTCAGGGAAATGCGGGCAAGGTCTCGATCAAGGCGGAGGACTTTGTCTCGCTAATCAGTAGTGCCGTTTTTAGCATTACTGCTGGAGAAGGGAATGCAGGCAGTGTAACTCTCGAAGCTGGAGGTAATGTTTGGCTAAAAAACAGCAGCAACATTAGCACGGCTGTGGACTTTGGAGCAGTAGGTAACGGAGGTAATGTTGCTATCAATGCCTATTCTCTTTTGATAACAGATGGCTCCCAATTGCAAGCCCTAACTCTTGGAACAGGAGACTTGACTAATGACACGGGAAACTCAGGCAACATTTCGATTAATGTTTTAGATTCTGTAACTGTCTCTGGAGTGGGTTCAGATGGATTCTTGAGTGGGATATTTACTTCCTCCGAAGCAGCCAATAGTGGCCAGGGTGGGAATATCGAACTTAATGCGGATCACCTGCTGGTATCAAATGGGGCGGTTTTTAGTGCTCAGACTTTTAGCACCTTTGATGGTGGTGATATTACCGTGCTTGTCAGTACGCTGGAGTTTAGGAACGGAGGACAGTTCCTCACCAGTACTTTTAGCAGCGGAAAAGCAGGTAATATTATAGTCACTGCCAGTGATAAGGTTACTATCACTGGCAGTGATCCTAACTTTGCTCAACGAGTTAACCCTACTCCCTTGCTTAGGAATGATATTGATGTTAGTCGCCCCACAATTCTGTTTGAAGCTGAGCCAAATAACTCAATCACTCAAGCCCAAGAACTTGATAGTTCCTTCTCAATTAATAGTCCCGATGCTGCCAACCCTTTAGTCGAGTTTTCCACCAGAATTCCCTATGTATCAGTATGGGGTACAGGTTCTGAGCCAGCTACATCTGACTACTATTCCTTTGAAGTTGGAACAGCAGGGACTCGGGCAATTATCGATATCGATACATTCGGTAATTCCCCAAATTTAGACACAGTAGTCCGCCTCTTTGACAGTGAAGGCAACTTACTGGCATCTAATCAGGATGCTCCGGCTTCCCTTGGTGCCTTTGGTAGTCAGGGTAATAATGACTCCTATCTCAGGCACGTCATTACTTTGCCCGGTACCTACTTCATCCAAGTTACCCAATCTGGAAGTGTTGGGATTAGTGATTCACAGGCTTACAATCTCCAGGTTTCCCTTGATACTCCTAAGGTTGTAGCCAGTGTTGTCAATGCAGGTTCTGCCAGCGGGATGTTTGCAAAAACTCAAGGCACTGGCACTGGTGGAAATATAAACTTAAGCACGACCAACCTCGACTTGAGCGATGAAGCCGAGATATCTGCTCAGGCTCTAGGACAAGGTAATGCAGGTAACATCACCATTGAGGCTTTAGAACTTTTCAGCGCCACTGACGGCAATATCATTACTTCTACTACTCAATCTGCCGGAGGTGAGATCAAAATCATAGCCAAAGATATTAGGCTACGTGGTGATAGTGACATCACCACCAGTGTCTTCAGCGGTGCTGACAACGGGGGCAATATCACCATCACCACTGACTCGCTCATTGCCTTCGCTGACAGTGACATCCTGGCCTTTGCCCGTGATGGCCGAGGAGGTGATATTACCTTCAAAACCCCCATCTTCTTCGGCTTTGCCTTCCGTCCAGCACCACCAGGCACTGATCCAGCCACTTTAGATAATAATAACCGAGTCGATATCAATGCCAGTGGTGCTACCGATGGGGTTATTCAGGGTTTACCCAACCTCGATTTTATCGAAAACAGCCTGACAGAGTTACCGGACAATCTGATTGACACCGACAATCTGCTAGCCAATAGCTGCATTGTCCGAACCAGTGAACAAGAGGGACAATTCATCATTACCGGTGGTGGTAACTTACCCACCCGCCCTGGGGATGCTTCCGTTTCACGTTATCCCACTGGAGAGGTACGCACGGTACCGAGTCAGAGTGCCTCTCGTCCTTGGCAAAAGGGTGACCCAATTGTTGAAGCAACCGGGGTGTATCAATTGCCCAATGGACGCCTAGTGATGGGGCGGGAATGTTCTTGAGGCTGGGGGTTAGGAATTTTGAACAGAAGCTTGATCCTATACTTCCTTAGCTTCAAGCTTTAGCTTTTAGCACAACTACCGTAAACCAAAAAAGAGAGGCTCACTGGATTAGAGCCTCTCTTTTTGATTACCAATATGTAGTTTTCAGCAATCCCACTGACTAAATCTTGCCATTAGTCTTGGTTATCCAAGTCATCACATTGGTAGATACGGTGAATGAATTCTAAAAGACTTAATTTTATTATGAAAATTAAGCAACAAGCTAAGGGAGTTGCTGAACAAATTATCTCTAAATAATTTGTTTTTTTTGCACACTAAACAGCCAAATTATTGTGTTGCTGATTCTGGGTATGATTCCGCCCCCCTAGCCCCCCAATTTTGGGGGGAACAAAGCTTTCAAAGTCCCTTCCGGTGCGCTTTCCAATGGGCGAGTAAATCGCCCTTGGGTCGCACCGCAAAGTTGGGGGATTTAGGGGGCTTTACCAAAACCATATGATCGCGCATTCATACTTCAATTCAGCAACGACAAAATTGTAGCAAAAATCAAAGCTTAGACATTGGGTTTATCTAGATTCATTGACTGAATAGAACCCTTTGAAGTTACACAATTCAATGCTCTCAGGAGTAAAAACCATGGGAAATTACATCGGTAACAATGCTAACAATTACTTTCAAGCCCACAAGGAAGGTTGGTGGATATTCAAGAAATGGAAGTCTTGGACAATGACGGGTAATGGCGGCAATGATACCCTGATTGGCGGTCCGAAGAACGACACTTTGTATGGTAATAGCGGCAACGATAAGCTCTACGGTGAGGGTGGTAACGACTATCTGGATGGCTGGACTGGCAATGACAATATGTATGGTGGCTCAGGTAACGACACCCTTCTAGGTTACTCTGGACACGATAATTTATATGGTAATAGCGGCAACGATAAGCTCTACGGTGAGAGTGGTAACGACTATCTGGATGGCTGGACTGGCAATGACAATATGTATGGTGGCTCAGGTAACGACACCCTTCTAGGTTACTCTGGGAACGATTACTTAAGTGGCAGTTCCGGCCATGACAGCCTTAAGGGTGAATCTGGCCATGATACATTACTTGGAGGAACGGGCACCGATACATTAGTCGGGGGTTCCGGTAATGACATCCTCAATGGTTATGGTGGCACTATCGGAGAATACGATATCCTAAGCGGAGACTACAGTTCATCCCAGCCTGGTGTTCAAGGTTCTTATGATGGAGCAGATACATTTGTTTTGGGGAATGCCTTTGGGGCATTCTATCTAGGCTCGGGCTATGCCACAATTACCGACTTCTACTGGTCTGAGGGAGATAAGTTCCAGGTTTATGGTAGTTCCAGTGACTACTCACTGAGCTTCCAAAACTGGTCTGGCAGCAGTGCAAAGGATACCTTGATTTACTATAAGAACGATCTTATCGGTGTGGTAGAAGACACCACTAATGTCGTGACCTCTGCGGACTTTAACTTTGTTTAAGACTCTTTCCAAAAACACCCTCAGCCTCTGGGGGTTGGGGGAAGTATTTGGTTAGATATAGCGCTACGCCCAAGGCAAGAGCCATGCATGGAAAAGTTGACTACAACAGCTTTTGAGCTTTTATCAATGTCAAACACCTTAATGCGTAGTGCTATAAATACGGGATGATTTTAATAGTGTTGTGGAATAGGCATCTAGCTGTAGAACAGGCATCTTGCCTGTTTCATTTGCGACCAGGCAGGCATCTTGCCTGTTTCATTCCCGAGCAAGCAGGATGCCCACCCCACTCCTATTCATCGGAAGATTCAGCAATGCCAATAAGGCTGAAACTATAGCCATTTGCAGATAAGTTAGTCATCAAAATGATACAAAAAAGATGAAGTCTACTTCTTAATTGGCAATAATAAATAACTTAGCTTGAATGCCAATTGCTCTATTCCCTGTTCCCTAAAAATCCAGAAATATGTACTCAGTAAAGTCGCAGCTTGAATGCCAATTTCTCTATTCCCTGTTCCCTGTTCCCTGTTCCCTGTTCCCTAAAAATCCAGAAATATGTACTCAGTAAAGTCGCAAACCGCTATATGTATCATACACTGATATCGATTGTTGTAATTTCAGGCTCTAGTATTATTCCCATCGTGAGCCTAACTATGGGGGCAGTTGCTCAGTCTACTCCACCCCCAGGAGTGAACCTTCCCACCGAAACCCCTGAGAGGATTGAGGAAACTATTCCCAAGCCATCCGATTTACCTCCTCCTGTTCGTGAAGAATCTCCAGCATCACCACCGGATCCAAGTCTGGAAATTCCTTCCTCTCCCCAACTCCCTGAAGTTACAATTCCATCCAGTGTGCCATTCTTCGTCACAGAAGTGGAGGTCTTGGGCAATACCGTTTTGCAAGAAGAAATTGCAGATAAAAAAAACCCATATGAGAACCGTGAAGTAAGGTTTGAGGAGTTGCTTCAACTGCGTTCTGCCATTACTGAGCTCTACATTAAAAATGGTTACATCACCTCTGGCGCATTTTTGCCCGTCCAAGACTTTAGCAAAGGTGTTGTGAAAATCCAGGTGGTTGAGGGTGACTTAGAACGGATTGAACTGGAGGGATTAAACCGTCTGCGGGAAGGATATGTGCGCAGTC
>NZ_JAAHHE010000386.1:0-5467 GCF_010692525.1 Moorena sp. SIO3B2 | reverse complement strand
AGCAAGGCACCGGCTCTGGGTTTATCCTCAGCTCCGATGGACGCTTGATTACCAATGCCCACGTTGTAGAAGGCACAGAGGAAGTTAAAGTCACCCTAAAAGACGGTCGCAGCTTTGACGGTCAAGTGGTGGGCACTGACCCAGTCACCGATGTAGCCGTAGTCAAAATTGAAGCAACGGACTTGCCCACAGTCAACTTGGGTAAAGCAGAGAATTTGACCCCAGGAGAATGGGCGATCGCTATTGGTAATCCCCTCGGTTTAGATAATACTGTAACCGTCGGTATCATCAGTGCTTTAGGGCGCTCCAGTTCCCAGGTCGGGGTTCCTGAAAAACGGGTCAGCTTTATCCAAACTGATGCCGCAATTAACCCTGGTAATTCTGGTGGACCGTTGTTGAATGCCACTGGTGAAGTAGTTGGGATTAACACCGCTATTAGAGCCAATGCCCAAGGCTTAGGGTTTGCTATCCCGGTGGAAACTGCCGAACGGATTGCCAATCAACTATTTTCCAAAGGTAAAGTTGAGCATCCTTACCTAGGCATTCAGATGGTGACCGTGACCCCAGAGTTGAGAGAAAAAATTAATCAAGACCAAGACTTTGACCTGAAAGTCACCCAAGATGATGGGGTTTTAATCGTCCGGGTGGTGCCAGGCTCCCCCGCCCAGAGAGCTGGTTTCAAATCAGGAGATATCATTAAAACCGTTGGGTCGAAACCAGTTAAAAATGCCACTGAGGTTCAGCAGGGTGTGGAAGCCTCTGAAGTTGGCTCCCAGTTAGAGGTGGAAGTGCTTCGTAACGGTAAGACCAAACTAATCGTGGTGCGACCAGGGGCTTTTCCCATGGAAAATCGATGATCATATAGGGAGTAGGGAATCGGGAATCGGGAATCGGGAATCGGGAATCGGGAATCGGGAATCGGGAATCGGGAATCGGGAGTTCGTAGGGTGGGTTAGGCGCGGTCAGGGATTTTGAGGGATTACCAATCAGTGTTGCTGCGCGCCGTAACCCACCGTGTTCAAATTTAGATCGCAAGTGTGGGCAGTAACTAGGTGGGTAGTAGCTAGCTACAGAATTAGCAAGCTGAGTTAATCGCTCTGTGTAGTGCCCATCCTACATCTACATCTCTTCACGACTCCCGACTCCCGACTCCCGACTCCCGATTCCCCATTTCCTCTGCTTGTAAAAAATTAATAAATTGTCGTGCTGTCCTACCAGAGAAACCATTGGCTCGGATTGCCCACTGTAAGGCACGAGGTCTGATTTCACTAGGTTCAAGGGGGATTTGGGCTAGGGTAGCTAGATGTTGGACAATCTTGAGGTAGGTTTTCTGGTCAGCTTTCTCAAAGGTTAGGGTTAAGCCAAAGCGATCGCTAAACGAAAGTTTCTCGTGAACCGTATCCCAACCATGAACCTCTTCATTGCTAGGACGGGGACGGTCTTCAAAGAATTCTCGAATCAAGTGTCGTCGATTAGAGGTCGCGTAAACCACAACATTGTCAGGTCGTGCTGTTAAATTCCCTTCCAACATTACCTTTAAAGCTTTGTAGGAATCATTATCCTCTTCAAAGGATAAATCATCGATAAAGATAATAAATTTTTGAGGCTGGTCTCGCAATTGCTCGGTAATCACCGGTAAATCGATCATCTCTGATTTCGGGACTTCAATAATTCGCAATCCCCGCTCACCGTATTCATTTAACAACGCCTTGACCAAAGAAGACTTACCTGAACCGCGACTACCGTAAAGTAATACATTCAGGGCTCGGTAGCCTTTCAGCAGAAACTCTGTATTCTTGAGCAATTGCGTCCGCGCCAATTCATAGCCCACCAGCTCACTGAGTCTAATCGGATCTGGATTAGCAATACCAAACAACTGACCTGATTGCCAACGAAACCCCTGATAGTCAGCAAAAAGTCCAGTGCCAAACTCTCGATAGTATGCCGCGATCGCCTCCAAGCCATCAGCCCAATTGTCTAAATTATTTAGTTTAGCTTGTAGATCAGCTTGCCATCGACTACGTTTATCACTCTGGTCAGACCCAGACCTGGATTGACTTGACTCACAATTCCAAGGCACCAGTTCAACTGGTAAAACAGATGCTCTTTTGACCCACTTACAAAGTTGTTTAGTGCTGCACTTATAGATATTTTGTAAAGCTTGTAAGTCATGACGAGCCGCCTCTACCAATGCTGGGGGTAATGTTTCTAATTCAGAACCTTGCACTTGCCTGGTAAAGGAATTATCAGCCCTAAGGATTTGCCTAAACAGATAATATTGCCAACTTTCGTTTTTGCTAGCTAACCCTTGAAACCAGTCACCATAAGCTTTTAAACAACGGATGTCATCCACATCCCTGTTCACTATAGCTTCTAATAGTTTCAAAAAAGCTAAACCTACCCCTTCACTCAATACTGATTGATAAACTAGCAAAGATGCAGCTTGGTAGCGGAGGTTTTGAATTGAATCAATCGTTTGTTTATCCACAATAGGGTTTTCAGTTGGTTAGGGAATCGGGAATCGGGAATCGGGAATCGGGAATCGGGAATTCAGAAGAGGCAATAGGCAATAGGCAAAAGTTGATTTTAGTTTGATGTTTTGATGTTTTAAAAATGTCACCGATAAACTACTTTAAGGATTTACTTTTTTTGCTAAAAATACTGATATCCTCTATTATTAATCAACTTTACTAAGTGACGACTATTGCCTCTAGCATGAATGCCTTTTGTCTAGACTTTAGGTACTAATTTATCATATAGCAATCCGTGTCGTAATTGTGATAATTTTTTCCCTACTTCCGATTCCCGATTCCCTACTCCCTACTCCCTAAAATCCAATAAACAAAAGGTTGATGAGCATTGTATCACTCATCAACCTTGATTAGACTTTGGACAGGGATCAACTAAGGGTTAGGATTCTCTGCCATTAGCTATTAGCCATCTAAGTATTCAGCTATCAGCTATTAGCTATCAGCTATCAGTTATCAGTTATCAGTTTATGAATAAAACAGGTAACCATTTTTTTGATCTGAGTTACGGGACGCTGACCGCTGACCGCTGACCGCTGACCGCTGACCGCTGACCGCACCTCAAGTAGCGTGCGCGTAGCGCATATGCTTACCCAAACCTCTACTTGCTTTCAGAAAACTCAGCGTCAATGACATCATCACCACCAGAGCTACCAGAAGCAGCAGCATCAGGGCCTGGTGTGTCAGCATCGGTAGCCTGAGCAGCCCCCTCAGCTTGTTGATAGAGGTTAGCACTAACACTGTAGAGAGCTTGTTGTAACTCAGGGGTCAGAGTCTTGATTTTCTCATCATCCTCTTGGCCAATTGCCTCTCGCAGGTCTTTGATCAACCCTTCGATCTTCTCCTTATCAGCAGCTGGCAATTTATCATCCAGTTCTTTAATCTGTTTCTCGGCCTGGTAGGTCAGAGAATCAGCTTGGTTCTTACGGTCAATCTTCTCACGACGCTCTTGGTCAGCCTCTGCATTAGCTTCAGCATCTTTCACCATCCGGTCTACTTCCTGATCGGATAGGGTGGACGCACCAGTAATGTTGATCGACTGTTCCTTACCAGTGCCCTTGTCCTTAGCGGTAACATTCAGGATACCGTTGGCATCAATGTCAAAGGTTACCTCAATCTGAGGGACGCCACGGGGTGCAGGGGGAATACCATCCAATCTGAAGGTTCCCAAGCTCTTGTTGTCAGAGGACATTTCCCGCTCACCCTGAAGAACATGGATTTCTACGTTGGTCTGACCATCCACAGCAGTAGAGAAGGTTTCTGACTTCTTGGTGGGGATAGTGGTGTTGCGGGGAATCAGTTTCGTCATCACGCCACCGAGAGTTTCCACACCCAAGGACAAGGGGGTAACATCCAACAGTAGGATATCCTTGACTTCACCAGCCAATACACCACCTTGGATAGCAGCACCTACTGCTACCACTTCATCGGGGTTAACGGTTTGGTTGGGGTCCTTGCCAAGTACCTTCTTGACCACCTCTTGCACTGCAGGGATCCGAGTGGAACCACCAACCAAGACCACCTCATCAATGGCACTCTTGTCGAGTTTGGCATCTTTGATGGCATTCTCTACCGGAATGCGGCAACGGTCGATTAAGTCAGAGCAAATATCTTCAAACTGACCCCTAGTCAAGGTCATATCCAGGTGCTTAGGCCCTTCTTGGGTAGCCGTGATGAAAGGCAAGTTAATGTCAGCTTGCATAACGCTAGACAACTCAATCTTGGCTTTCTCTGCGGCTTCAGTCAGACGTTGTAGAGCTTGCTTGTCCTTACGTAGGTCAATCCCTTCTGCGCTTTGGAACTCTTTGGCTAGGTGATCAACAATTTTCTTATCAAAGTCATCACCACCGAGGTGAGTGTCACCGGAGGTAGCCAACACTTCAAACACCCCGTCGCCTACTTCTAGAATGGAGACGTCAAAGGTACCACCACCCAAGTCAAACACTAGGATAGTTTCGTTGCTCTTCTTGTCTAAACCATAAGCCAGAGAGGCTGCGGTGGGTTCGTTGATAATCCGCAGCACTTCAACCCCAGCAATTTTACCCGCTGCCTTAGTAGCTTGACGCTGGGAGTCATTGAAGTAAGCTGGCACAGTAATTACGGCTTGGGTAACGGTTTCCCCAAGATACTTGCTAGCATCATCAACCAGCTTGCGCAGCACCTGAGCTGATATCTCTTCTGGCGCAAATTGCTTTCCTTGAGCTGGGCAATCTAGCTTGACATTATCACCAACCTTGAGAGTTTTGTAAGATACTTCGGTAGCCTCGTTGGTGACTTCACTGTATCTACGTCCAATGAAGCGTTTGACTGAATAGAAAGTGTTTTCGGGGTTCATCACCGCCTGACGCTTAGCAATTTGACCGACTAAGCGATCGCCATTTTTGGCATAAGCTACGACTGAAGGGGTTGTCCGAAAACCTTCTGCATTAGCAATAACCGTGGGTTTACCACCTTCCATTACTGCTACACAGGAGTTTGTTGTACCTAAGTCAATTCCAACAACTTTTGCCATAAGAGTGTTCCGGGTGCCTATAACTACAAATACTGGTAGGGTAGGAGAGGATTAGAGAATTATCCGTCAGATTGGTTCAAGCAATAACCGTTGCGAGTTTTTATACCATCGGTTGGATTACCATTATTTATACTGAACTTGATTTGCCAGTCTAATGAAGGGTGGTTTCCCGAACCTAAGATGGGACGGTTCTTGATTGAATAACCGATTATCTACTGATTGTCTCGGTCAGGGGGCAGCAGGAAAGAAAAAAGTTATGGGTAATCAGCGCCATTCTCGATTAGGTGTGAGAGTCGGAAGATAGGGAATATCACCGAAGTTGGGGAAGAATCCACCAAGAGTTCTGATTTCCGTCACGTTTGAATTAGGACTGCTATGGTCAAAACCCATGTATGTTTTTTTCCTGACCCCTTTTTGTTGCCTTGCC
>NZ_JAAHHE010000385.1:0-5511 GCF_010692525.1 Moorena sp. SIO3B2 | reverse complement strand
CAAGAGCCTCAGCAAAATCCAATGGTTCGCGCTCTTGCTTGATTAAATGTAAATAGTTGGAATAGGCTCTTTCTGCTGGATCTCGAAGAATGGCAATCAATTTAGCCTTAGGAATATAGTACTTTATGCGTTCAACAGATTTCGCAATGTAGAGATAAATTGTAGATGCTTCACCAATAGCTATTTGATTAGTTACCTTCTTATATAGGGCACGATAGTCCTCAATATTAGTTACAATGTAATTAGCTTCTTTTTCATCTCCTAACCCACGAAAATCTAAATTTTCTCCTTCAAAAGCAAAAAACTTAGGTTCCTTGGCAGGACTCATGTAGATTTGCGGATGTTGCTTTAGATATCGATAAATTGAGGTGGTTCCAGCCTTAGCTGCACCTAGGATTAAAAAGTTGGGCATTGTCATGAGTCTATCTAGTTATAGCAAGTATTATCCCCATGAGGTACAAATCTCTGGGTTTTAGGGAGCAGGGAGCAGGGAGCAGGGAGCAGGGAGCAGGGAAGAGGCAAAAAATAATTTGTACCTCATAGCTATGATAAACGCTATAACTGAGCCTCTTGATAGTTAGCTCGGCTACACAACTCTGAATAAATTTCACGAGCTTTGGAAGATATTGGCTGATTTGCCTCAACACTAGCTAAAGCTTTGTCAGGAAAACTACGGTCTACTGTGCCATCAATAAATTCTTCAATGCGGTCAAGTCCTTGATCTGACAACACTTGGTCGTAGTGTACAAATAACCATTTGCCTTCCTTGGAGTGAGT
This sequence comes from Moorena sp. SIO3B2, assembly GCF_010692525.1. NCBI lineage: Bacteria > Bacillati > Cyanobacteriota > Cyanophyceae > Coleofasciculales > Coleofasciculaceae > Moorena > Moorena sp. SIO3B2. The sequence goes on along the minus strand of NZ_JAAHHE010000385.1, from coordinate 4,734 downwards.
TTGAATAATATGTTGATACATAAGTGTCCAGATTTCTACCGCTCGCTCAAAATTCATAGAAAGACTATATAAGTATTTATGCTTACTATGCACCTTCATAATGCTTGATGCCGTCGCTGCGGGGTGCCGAAATACGCACAGAAATACGGTATCCTTGAGAAACGGTTTCCAAGCTGGCAATGTGTAACAAAATCTAGGGTCTTTGAAGCAAAAAGGCTGTCGCTCAGTTAAGGTTTCTATTCTAGAGGCTATCTCCTCAGGACAATCAATCCTTTTGCCTACAGGCACCCTAGCTAGCCAGCGTTGGTATCTAGTCGGTCGGTCCTTAAACAAATTTCCCAACATTCCCCTTGGTCGAGGTGGGACAACTTTGCTTAATATATCTTCGTTAATCGCCTCAACATTCTTGGACTCAAAGTAGCCCTTTTTATTGATGCTTGTAGATGACATCATTCTGTCTCCCATGAAATACCCAGCACCACTGAGTGTACCGGCTACCATGCTAGTGCCACTGCGCCCGGAACCTATTACCAAACAGTTAAACATATATACTCACGATATCTAGTCAAGCTTCTTTCCCAATCTTCCTGGCTATAGAACATACCAGGATTACACACCCCATTGGATTCTTTGAATAACATATTTTTTATTTTATATCAAGTTTTTAGCCAGAGCTTCGAATAAATAGTTTTTAAGTTTATTTACATTTTATTACTTGATCAGACTCTGTATACCAAAGGGAATCGGGAATCGGGAATCGGGAATCGGGAATCGGGAGGGAACAAAAATTATCACAATTGATTTCGGCTCCCTATATCCCTTGCTTATCCCTTAGATACCCATCTCTATAGCTCTGGCTAACTTGATTTAACAAAAATTTACATCAATGGCTAGCCAGAATAGGTATAATAATAATTTATGTTATTATTTCCATGAGTAATAATAGTAGTTCTTGTCACAATAACGGCATCAAACCACTATTAATCAAAAATAAATTGTCAGCCGTCAGCCGTTAGCTGTCAGCTTAAAATAAACCCCACCTAACCTGCGCCGATGCGCAAGCTGAAAGCTGAAAGCTGATAGCTTAAGTAAACTAACCCTCCCAAAGATAGATCAGGAGCAGAAGCAATCCCATGGCATTAGATGTCTTGAAACGCTATAACAGTCAGTTTGGTTTAGCCCTATGCTTAGCCATTAGTGGAGCGTACGCATTTTCAGTAAACCAAGCTAATGCTCAGATTACTCCTGATGCCACTTTGCCCCAGGGGGAAAGGTCTTTGCTAGACCTGGGCTCTGGTGAGGTAAATGGGAAAATTGTTGATCTAATTAAAGGGGGAGCAATCCGAGATATCAATTTGTTCCACAGTTTCCTAGAGTTTAATGTGGGAGACGGACAAAGGGTTTATTTTGCTAATCCAGCTGGGATTGAAAATATTCTGTCTCGGGTAACTGGTGCGAATCCCTCCAATATTTTAGGAACCTTGGGTGTCAATGGTGGAGCAAATTTGTTCTTGATTAATCCCAAGGGGATTTTGTTTGGGGAGAATGCCAAGCTAGATGTATCGGGTTCCTTTGTGGGCACTACTGCTGATGGGATTGGGTTTGGCAATCAAGGAGCGTTTAGTGCTTCTAATCCAGAGCCGCCTTCGCCATTGCTAACCGTTAATCCTAATGTGTTTTTCTTTAATCAAATTCCCGGTAATATTACCAGTCAAGCTAAGTTAGAGAAGCTGGCGGTTGATAACCTGTTGTTGCTCGGTGGTGATATTAATGTTATCGAAGATAGTAAGATATCCACCAATCAAGGTGGGAATATTTTGTTAGCGGGATTGGGCGCACCAGGACAAGTCGCATTAACTAGAGATGGTAACAAGCTGGGTTTAGATTTTCCCAATGGCGTCAAGAAAGGGAATGTTGTAGTTAATAATAGCGCTATAGAAACCTTGGTGCCAGAAGATGGTAATGTTGATGGTGGCGAAATTAGGATTATTGCTGACTCTTTGGAAGTAGAAACCTCTAAGAAAGACCGGGGAATTTTTACCATAACTCAAGGTAATGGTAAGAAAGGTGGTGAGATTATTATCACTGCTGATTCCTCAGTTATGGTAACTACTAACAATGACGGAGAAAATAAACCATACCAGGGGATTTTTACCATAACTGAGGAAAACGGTGGAGCAGGCGGAAAAATTACCATCACCTCTGGCTTAATCTCTGTATCGACGTCTAAAGAAACAAAAAAGCAGTCAAGCGTAGAAGAAGACCAGGGCATCTTCACCAAAACAGCAGCAGTTGGCAGTGATGGCGGAGAGATTACTATCACTGCTGACCGGCTTGAGGTTTCGACTTTTGCCAATCAAGACAATCATCAGAACGATGCTGAAGACCAGGGCATCTTGACCAAAACTACCGAACAAGCGGGAAACGGAGGAAAAATCACTATTAACGCTGGCTCGGTCTTGGTGACCTCTAAGCGTGAACCAAAGCCAAGGAAGGAAACAGAAGAAGGAATTTTTACCAAAACTGAAAAGAAAGCTGGTAAAGGTGGGGATATTGAGATCAATGTGAGTGGGGATGTACTGCTGACCAATAAGGGTACGATTAAGACAAAGACCACCAGTTCAGGTCAGGGTGGAACTATCGAAATCAACGCTCCCAATGGGGATGTCACCTTGAAGGATAACAGCAGAATTCAGGCTTGGACGAGAGGAGGAATAAGTAAAGAAGCCACAGGAAATGGGGGACAAACCATCATCCATGCTGGGGGAAGAGTTGCGATAACAGAGAGTAGCAAAATTGAGAATAGAGTGGGAAGAGCTGACGGAAATAGCGGCAAAATTGAAATCATTGCTGCTGAGCTGTTGATGGATTCTCGGCAGGATGATGGCTCCAGAAGAGGTCAGATTCAAATTACCACTAAAACTAATGACAAGGGTAATGCTGCTCCAATCGAAATCCGTGTCGGTTCCCTGACGATGATTGGACCAAATAGAGGAGGCTCCAGTGGTATAACTACTTCTACAGATGGAGCTGGAAATGCGGGCAGCCTCACAATCATAGTGGAGGGAGACTTCATCATGAAAGATCGAGCCAAAATTGAAGCAAAAGGTGCTGCCGAGAGTGATATAGGCAGTGGTAACAATATAATCATTAAAGCTGGTTCGCTTTCCTTGAGCAATAGAAGCTTTATCACTGCTGAGACTGAGAGTCTGAAGGGTGGAAACCCGGGAAAGATCACAATAACGGTTAAGGATGGGATTGAGATTATCAACAGTGACATTCAAACACAGGTTAACGTTGACACGGGAGACCCAAGCCTGGAGGAAAACCGAGAAGACTTGGCTAACATTGAAATTACAGCTCGCTCTCTATCCCTCCAAGATGGAGGGAGATTACGAGCTTCCACTGGGGGTAGAATCCCAGCAGGTGATATTACAATCAATGCCACTGATTTTGTGGAAATTTCTGGGGTTAAAAAAAACAGTGGCATATTCACTGAAAGTCAACTAGGTGCCCAGGGTGCTGGAGAAAATAAGCCTAAGGGAGGAACGATTGAGATCACGACCGGTAAATTAACCGTATCAAATGACGCAATCATAAGCGCTCGTAGCATCGGTGAATTTGAAGGTGGTGAAATCACAATCAATGCTAAGGAAGTAGAGGTCACCGAAGGGGGAGAAATTCTTTCTACTGCCACGAATAGTGGTCTATTCGAGGTAGTAGGTGTCACTGAAGAGGGAAAAATTGAGACTAAGCCTTTAGATGGTGATAATAATAGTGGTGAGGCTGGCAATGCTGGCAAGATTACGATTAATGCTTCAGAGCAAGTTATTGTTAGTGGTAGTGATCCAAACTTCTCACCAACTGTTGATAGTATCAAGGATAGATTGGAAGAACAAAAGGAAGATATCGATGATAAAAATAAGGATCTGAAAGAAGAAAATGATAAACTGCTTGAGCAGCTGGATAAACTGGAAAACCCAAAGGATAAACTAACAGAAGCAGAAATAGAAGAAATACAAGAAAAAATAGAAGAAATAGAAGGAGACATAGAAAAAATAGAACGACAAAAACGCGATATCAAAATCCAGGCTTCCAATGATGTGCTTGTTATCCAAGATGATATCCCCCAGAGTAGGATTTCGGTTGGAGCCACCAGAGGTAGCAATGCTGGAGACTTGACAGTAGAAACCGATAATCTAACTGTCGAAGATGGAGCACGAATATCAGTAAGCGCTGTGCCATTAGATCAGGATGGTTTTCCCGAGACTGGTTTGCCTGAGAGTGATCGAGGAGTAGCTGGCAAACTGACCATTGAGACTGATTCTCTCACCCTAGACAACGGCCAACTTGTAGCTGCTACTGGAAAGAATCCCACCAACAATGAAGAAGCAGCAACTATTGATATCGATGTGCCAGGAGTGATCATACTTGATAACAACAGTTTAATATTGGCTGATGCTACAGGGGATGATGTTGATGGTGGAAATATTACTATTGAAGGTGGAGTATTAGTAGCGCTGCCTTTAAATAATCAAGACAAAGGTAGCGATATATTTGCCAATGCTCAGGATGGGGATGGTGGAAACATCAACATCACCCTCCAGGGCTTATTCAATATGAACGTAATCGAAGATAGAAGTGCGTTTATCGGCCCAGATGGAAATCCAGACCGATCCTTAGTTTTTGGGAATAATAGTAGTGAAATAGCAGCTCTGAGCTTGACGGGTGAAG
>NZ_JAAHHE010000384.1:0-5518 GCF_010692525.1 Moorena sp. SIO3B2 | reverse complement strand
ACACATTTTACATGGAAGCCGACTACGGTAGATCCCGGGTTTTTCGGCAAGATGGCGACCCAGAAGACGTGATACAAGAAGCGATAGACACTTGTCCAGTAGATTGTATCCACTGGGTTGATTACACGAAGCTTAAAAATCTAGAAGACGAGCGACAATATCAGGTAATTCCTAGAGCAGGATTGCCCATTGACCGCAGTATTGTTGCTGCCAAAATTAAGGAGAGGAAGCTGGCAAGAAAGCGTAGGAAAAAAAGGTAAGCATATGCGCTACGCGCAGCCTACGCCAAGAGCTATCAGCCATCAGCTTTCAGCTTTTAATAGTACTAAATCCTCGATGGCTTAGAGCCGTTGGGGGTTTTATGTTGTTTGATCGCAATGGTTGGATTTTAAGGAGTAGGGAATCGGGAATCGGGAATCGGGAATCGGGAATCGGGAATCGGGAATTGGGAAATGCGATGCTCTGAAAGAGCCGCTACGCGACTGGCCGTAGGCCACGCTAAAAGCGATCGCATGGTCGTAGAATCCGTAATTACCTCCGTCGTCGTGGTATCCGTTTTACTTTTTCCTTGACTCTCGAATGAACTACATCGTGGCCCGTTTAACCGTGAAATTTATCGACAACGCAACCTGATAGAGCGTGCTATCAACAGACCTCTTACAGTTTCGCCCCATCGCCACCCGATACGAAAAACTTGCTAGAAATTATACAGCTATGTTAGAAATCCCATTAATTTTGTTGTGGTTATAGTTTGAAAACACACCCTAGTACTAGTACCGGGTGGAGAGAAGAACCTCGCTACGCTCGTGAGCCACCTGCGGTGGCTCCACCCTCGGTAGGATTTTGTTAATTACATCTAGTTTATTATGCAATCGCATATATTTATAGCGCTATAATTTAAGGGATGCAGGGAACGGGTAAGCATCGATGGTGGGGATTCAGCTGAAATTTCGATTGTAAGCCCTAGTACTAGCACCGGGTGGAGAGAAGAACCTCCCTATGCTCGCGCGCCACCTCCGGCGGTTCCACCCTGAGTTTTTCTGTGGGTTCGTACAAAATTTTTTAAATTAATGAGGTACAATAAGGGCTAAAAATACCCCCGCTAACGCGGGTGCCCCCAATATAGACTGAGCAAAATTAAATAATCAAGCTATAGCTAGGTTTTAAATGTTAATAATGGATGTATAATCCCATAAAAAATTCCTCAAAAAATGGGATAATACACCCATTATATACACATAAAGGTGTACCTCATTAAAGTAAAATAATAATCCTGCTTACTTACCTAATAGTTATCCAAAGCGCCGTATTTTTATTTCACAAAAAGTAAAGTTAAATCTATTATTGTCTGTAACTATTTATACTGAAATCTATGATTTCACCTAACTTATGAGATTTTATATGAGATTTATGAGAATTATGAGATTTTATATGAGATTTTATATGAGGTTTATATGAGTTTTATCATGGGTTTATCTTGCTATTCTTTGAAAAGTTAAATAAGAGCGACAATCTTGAGAGTTCGCATCCCGCACTAAGGGTGTTTTGGGGGATACAACCGTTTACCCTGACCTCAATAAGGTAACTTACAGCTCTTGCGGTTTAACAATTGTTTCTGTGTGTGCTAAAGCGGCACAGTTTCTCCATGGTGCAACCCATGATTACAAGACCCCAAATTTAAACTAGTTGGGAATCCTAGCCATGAGCTGGAGACTTAATAGTGCGGCGTGTAGTTTGCCCCTTAAGGTTTAAACCTTACAAATCTTGAGTAGATTTATCTACAAAAATAGTAACTATAGCTAACGCCCAATTAGCTCATCAAACAAAGGAATTTGACTGTATGTTTAGAATGTTTGTGTTTTTAGTGGCCATTGTCATGATGGCACTTTCTTCGTTCGTAAATCCTGCTTCAGCTTCTCAAGTTGTTTTTCGGCTTGATGATATTCAGGATTTTTATCTATACAAAGCACAGGAAGAAGTAATGGACGTTTTCGTATACAATAAAAACGGTCCTCAGGCTCTTTCGATTGGTGTCATCGGCGATTATTTCAAGGATGATACTGCTCACATTTATTATGTCCAATACGTTATGGACATACTAGGTGACAAGGGAGAGGTGGCATGTCATTCTTGGTCTCATAAAAGGTTAGATGAGATGTCATTATATGAACAGGAATTAGATCTAGATCAATGCAGATCTAAGTTGGAAGAACTTTTCCCAGAAAAGGATATTGTAACCCTGATACCACCTGAGAACCAGTTTAACGATAATACGCTAGAGGCAATGTCCTTTAACGATTATTTTATCCTGTCTGGCCAATGCACACTTACAAATTGTAAACGTCAACCAGACTTTGGTTATCTGCCTATTTCAGAACCAGTTGGTGTTACTTTATCTGATTGGACTGGAGTAGGCACAGTGCGAGAAGCACAGGATATATTTGAGGACATACAAAGTGAAATCGGGAAACAAGGTTGGGCTGCAGTGATGATGCATCCACAAGAATTTGATGACTCATCTTCCTTAGCTAGGCTAGAAGAACTGATTGATTTATGTAACATAGCTGGATATGATTTGGTAACCTTTACTCAGCTTTTTGAGAGTCACTTTTAATTCTCAGTCAGTGTTCTAGGTGTTCTCTAGGCGCGATCATAAAGTCGAAGGAACATTCTCGAATTAATTAGTTAGTTAATTATAGCTCATGCTTGATAGCATGGGCTTCTCAATAATTGGATTTAATTATTAACAAAATTAAAGTTTAACAAGCGGATTTAAGATTTAAAACCTAAATCCGATCGGCGCAACTTATCCCCGAAAAAGCCACAGTATTTAAGTCCAACTATTCTCTTTACCTCGAATGTGGTTGCTAAGTAAGGTTTAACCAGTAATTTGCTTTCCATCTCTTTTGTTAAGTATATTACGTATTATAAGATTCACGATTTGTGTCAGATTTGAGACTTTTTTGTGACTATATATACATCTAGTGTTGGATTCTAGGGATAAATTATAGGTTACATTCGGTAGGATTTTGTTAATTACATCTAGTTTATTATGGAATCGCATATATCTATAGCGCTATAATTTAAGGGATGCAGGGAACGGGTAAGCATCGATGGTGGGGATTCAGCTGAAATTTCGATTGTAAGCCCTAGTACTAGCACCGGGTGGAGAGAAGAACCTCCCTATGCTCGCGCGCCACCTCCGGCGGCTCCACCCTGAGTTTTCCCGTGGGTTCGGCAGTAAATTTTTCAAATTAATGAGGTACAATAACGGTTAAAAATACCCCCGCTAACGTTGGTGCGCCCAATATAGACTTATCAAAATTAAATAATCAAGCTATAGGTAGGTTGAAGTTATTAATAATGGATGTATTGCCCCATACAAAAATAATAGAATAATGGGATAATACACCCATTACATAAACCCAATTAAGTGTACCTCATTAAAGTAAAACAATAATCCTGCGTACCTACCTAATAGTTATGCAAACCGCCGTATTTTTATTTCACAAAAAGTAAATTTAAATCTATTATTGTCTGTAACTATTTATACTAAAATCGATGATTTCACCTAACTTATGAGATTTTATATGAGATTTATGAGAATTATGAGATTTTATATGAGATTTTATATGAGGTTTATATGAGTTTTATGACGGGTTTATCATGCTATTCTTTGAAAAGTTAAATAAGAGTCAGCATCCCGCATTAAAGGTGTTTTTGGGGATGCAACCGTTCATCCTGACCTCAACCAGGGCTGTTTCATTCTAAATTGCAATATTTTATGCATTGACGAGGATACGTCTTTTCAGCCTTCGATAATTCAGGTATGTGATGGCTGAAAGCCTGTAAATTCGTTACCTAGATCCAGAATGAAATAACCCTGACCTCAACAGGGTAACTTACAGCTCTTGCCGTTTAACAATTGTTCTTGTGTGTGCTAAGCAAGGTTAAAATAAAAATGAAGCAAATGAAGCGATTCATGAATGCTCTATGTGCATTTATGTTAATTTGTGTTGTAGTATTTGCTGGAGCTGTACAGCCAGCATCAGCAGATTATTCACATTTTCTAATGTATCTTGATCAATTCGAGTGCCCCAATAGCCGACCAGGTGAGATTATTCCATTCACTCTTAAATGGAAGACAGAGGCTCAAAGTGATGACTATGTTACCTTATGGAGCGGTAATTGTGGATGGGGCACAGTGGGTACGGAAGAGGGTAAAACTGTTATTATTGACGAGCTTCATCTCTTTCCTGAGGATACGGATATGATGGGACAGGTATATTCTGATCGTGGAGATTTCCCAGTCGATGAACCTTTTCCTATTCCCGCGATGGAAGGTTATAGCAATAGCGAAAGTGGTGGTAGTGGTGTATACTACTATATCGTTACCTTTTCGGTTCTACCTATTTGAGTAGTAGCGTGGCATAGCTAAAACTGTAGGTTGGGTAGAGCGACAGCGAAACCCAACCTATATCTTATACTGAAAAAGAGCTTCTAGAGCCACCATCAATTAGCTTTCCATCTCTTTTGCTAGGTAGGTGGGCATAAATAGTTGAAACCCTTTATTACAGAACACTCGATTTTTTAGGGTTTTTGAGGCTAGAATGACTCCTAATTTAATAGGTTTAACATTATATTTTAACAAAAATACGTATTATAAGATTCACGATTTGTGTCAGATTTGAGATTATTTCGTGACAATATATACATCTAGTGTTAGATTATAGGGATAAATTATACGTTACATGTTGATTTTTGGTGTTATTGGCGACATTATGCACTAGGTGATGTTTAGTATACAACCCAGTAGATATCATAGTCAAATTTTCACTGCTCCATTCAAACATTCAACATTTATTAACTGAAGCAATTCATTAATTTTTACACTACCGTATTTTTTGTTAAAGTACGTATCCAAACGAGTTGGGTCTTTACTATTTCCCATTCCATGCTTGCAATTATGACAGATTACCTCATCATGATGGTCTTTAAGCCAGTTACCGACTTGAACTCCATTAACACCACTTAAAGCCCTCATGACAGCTCCGTTGATGGCTAATCGATCATTATCACCAGTGGCAACAGTGTTGTTGTAATAGCGTATAGCATTAAATGACCGTTTGATTTTTTCTTTCCAAGCTCCCTTTTTCTTAGTTTGCCAGAGTTCAGTATGGGATAAATTGGTGAAATCGTATTCAGTTTCAGTTTTTGTTTTACTTAAGTTTTGATTTGTGGGGATTTCTATTTTGTAACCACTAGCGTTTTCTATGTGGGTAGGATTTATGTATTGTTGATTTAGGCGATTAATTCTCGATGCGCTTGACTACATCATGGCGTTTAGCGTCTTCTGCTACTTCATCCAAACCATCCAGCAATATCAATGCCCTACCATCAGACAACCAATGCTCGAAAAATCCCACTGGTAACGGTTTCACTGACATGGTGTTTTCCGCAAATATCCGAGCATAGTCGGTCAGGCTTTTATCGAGATGTCTGGCAAAATCTCGCATCC
>NZ_JAAHHE010000383.1:0-5552 GCF_010692525.1 Moorena sp. SIO3B2 | reverse complement strand
CCTCAGCTTGTGAGCCGTTGATATCCATCTCGTTATGCCCCTTTGGGTGGGAACTTCGCTTGAACCCTAGCTGATCGGAAGGTTACGGAACCTTCACTCCTTTGAGCGCCTTCTTCGGTCGCCCAGAAGTTGTGATTATGTCCCCAGTCTTTTCCGATACAGGCAATCGGAATCTGAAAATTGCTCAACAATTGGCTAACTGGGCTGATCTCGACGGTACGGGTGAAACCTTTGACTCCAGCACCGGCTTTACCTTGCCCAATGGAGCGATCCGCTCTCCAGATGCCTGTTGGATTAAACTGGAGAGCTGGAATGCCTTAACCGAGGAACAGAAAGCTTCCTTTGCCCCCATTTGCCCCGACTTTGTGATCGAGTTACGTTCCGCCAGCGATACACTCAGTGGCTTGCAAGACAACATGCAAGAATACCTTGACAATGGCACATCACTTGGTTGGTTAATCGACCGCCAAAACCGGAAAATTTACATTTATCGTCGTGATCACAAACCAGAGATTTTGGACAATCCTGAAACCGTTAGCGGTGCTCCGGAACTGGCGGGGTTTGTGCTAAAAATGAGCAAGATTTGGTGAAAGCAATTGTCAGCTATCAGCTATCAGCTTAAGCGCTACGCGCACGCTACGCGAACAGCTATCAGCTATCAGCCATTAGCTATCAGCCATCAGCTATCAGTTATCAGCTATCAGCCATTAGCTATCAGCCATTAGCTATCAGCTATCAGCTATCAGCTATCAGTTATCAGCCATCAGCTATCAGCTATCAGCTATCAGCCATTAGCTATCAGCTATCAGCCATTAGCTATCAGTTATCAGCTATCAGCTATCAGCTATCAGCTTATGGGCTATGGACAGGCTACTTGAGGTGCTTATGGGCATAGGGTAAGCAAAGGGAAGAGCTTTTGAATAAGCGATGCAGAGGTGCGACCCGTGGCGAATTTAATTACGGGTCAAGGGCACCATTACGGTCTTGGGGAGCCAGTGCGGTCTTGGGGGTTCCCCCCATGAGCAACTGGCGTGGTTTCCCCCACTCGCGCTTTGCATCAAGACAACAGGTAAGCATTAGTTTAATCTGAGTTATGGAAAGCACCTCAAGCAGCGTGAGCCTTTGGCTGACCGCTGACCGCTGACCACTGACGGCTGACGGCTGACGGCTGACCGCTGACCGCTGACCGCTGAATGCTTACCTATTAAATTCTCCCAAATGAGGTTTATTTTAAGCTGACGGCTGACCGCTGACCGCTGACCGCTGACGGCTGAATGCTGACCGCTGACCGCTGACCGCTGACCGCTGACCCATCATTGACCTAAATTATCGCTTAGTTGAGATTGATTACTAGGTTCGGTATTATTGGATGGCTTTAATACCAGCCAACCCAGAATAGCCGCGACTAATACCCCAACTACCCCAATAATCCACCATTTCAGTGCTTTGTTCCCTGAAGAATTATTAGTAATATCATTAACCACAGGATTTGCCACTGTAGTAGTTTTTGTAGTAGTTGTAGCTCCTAAATCAGAGTTATTTTCTAGGGCTTGAATCACTGCCTGGGAGAGGGCAGTTAACCCCACCGGTTCAGTAAAGTAAACCATGTGATCGCAGCCGATTTCCTGGATTTGCGGTTGTGGAGTCCGGTCTGAACCTACGCTTTTTATACTTTGTACTGTAACAGCGATATCATTGGGTTGCTCAAAGAAAGCCATAGCTACAGCTTTATCAAATAACTTCTGCATTAGTCGTTGCAAGGGACTAGAAGTTTGATTGGCTTCTGCTTTCAGGGCGGCAGGAATAATAGATGTATTACCAGCAATAATTGAGTAAGGTACTTTGGGGTCGGGACTTGCTGCTAATTGTTCCAAGAACTCAGAACCGGGATGCATCTGGTCTAGGGAAATATCAATAGTTTCAATCTCATCAACAAACCGGTTAATAGCCTTAAGCAAAATCCCCATCACTGGTACTGGCCAAGTAAATTCTGACAGCCCATTTAAACCGATACTTAAGGTAGCTAATGCCCAATCTTCAACCGTAGACCAAGGGGAACCAGCATTGGGTGTACCTAGTATAATTAAATGCCCAACCACCTGATTACCTCCTTCTCGTTCAATAAACCAACGAGAAACCAACCCTCCCATGGAGTAGGCGACAATGTGAAAAATTTTACCGTGGTTCTCCCCTAACCCTACAGCTTGTAGTCTCTGCTTCAGCAATTTAGCATTCTCTACAATTGAGGTATTTATATTCTCATAATCATAGCTGAGTACCAGGTCATACAATTCGGCCAGGGGTTTTTGTGTTCCATCTACCTCAACCTGGGCGGAGCGAAGGCTGGGCAGCAAGCTCTCGGTATCACCAATAATACCGTGTATGTAAAGGACTATGCGTTGAGCTTGGGCAACCCGCGACTTGACTTGTTCAACATCTCTTGTATAGTTGACCACTCCAGACGCAGTGACATCCGCTGCTGCCAAGATTGGGTAATTAAACTCTAGCCCCAGTTTTTGAGACACTACTTTTTGGAAGAAAATTCGGATCGAACCCCCCAAGCTGCGGCTACCTTCACTAATTGGTTCTGTTAACCGTTCCAGTAAAATCTCCGTTTTGCCCTCCGGGGTAGACCGAGCCCGTCCCAAAGGCAAGAAAAACTCCCCATCGTAGCTAATGGGTAACAGTTGTTCATCAGAAGCAAGGGGTCGATCAACAATAACTTTCAGGGGATTTTTGGCTGTAACCGCTGACGGATTTTCTACCTCAGTTAATTCCAGCGCGCTTAAACCAGGATCCGTTCCCCGACTGCTAGTAAACTCAAAGGACTCAATGCCCGGATCGTCCTCCCGCAGTATCGGTGGTAACATATGATTACCTAAATCCCTGGTTGATTGGGTGACAGTAGTTAGACGTGCCTTTGCTCTAAATTCGGAATGGGCGTATAGGGTGGAACCTACTCCCAGAAAGACAGACTCGTCCCCTGTGGGAATAGGAGTACTGTGTAGAGGACGCACGGTAGTAATGCTAATTTGGCTAGTTAACCAGTCATCATAGATTTCGTCTTCTTCTGGTCTGCTGCGGAGGTCACGAGCTGGAATCCTTTGCATTAGGCGGTTCAGGGTACCATTACCGCAACGGGGTGTAGGCAAAAGACGTGGTGGTAGGTCAAGTTCTGGTTGTTGGAGCAAAGTGGCATCAAATTCGGTCGAACAGATAATCAGTTTGAGAATATCTTTAACTTCCGTAATCCCCGCTTTTTGCCATAGTTGTTTGGGGACTTCAGGATAAATTGGATTGCCGCGATTAACCCAGGCTTCATCTCCCTCTTGCCCCCTTGGTTCCAGCCAAATTCCGCCCCCATCTAACAACTCAGCTGAGACGGCGTAACGGTCGGTTAAATCGAGCAGGGCGCAATAAAGCGGCTCATTACTGGTGTTTTTGAGCTTAATTTTGAATCTGGGCGATCGCCACCTGCCATTTTCCTGTTGATATTCCAGGCGAATTTGAGGATCTAGCAAAGGTTGCCCATCCTGCTGGTAAATCAGCATTTGCACGGCATCGGGGCGAATGCGGCTGGTAGCTGGGCTGGCCAGTTCAGTGATATTCAGCCAACGGGTGATATGTTCTAATCGCTTAATCGCCTGCAAGGCAGTGGCATCGGTGTAACCGGAAATGGCAGCCACTAGAGGACGGTCATCCGCTGGTCGTGTAATTAAATAGTTACCGTCACGAGCCAGTAATTTCAACTCTGCAGCTTCAGGGGTTGCCACTTCCCGAACATACAGGGAGGGCTGATTGTGACCAGTGTTGAGCAGGGTGGTACGGGCTAATTCTACACCAGCTGGTTCTCCTGACAATAAAACCCCTTTCGGTGGCAGGGGCAAACTGGTAATGACTGCTTTCCAGGTCATTTCGGGATTTAAATCCCCAATACCACTAATTTGAACTTTACTCAGCTGCGGCATTACTTCCACAATTTTTGCCTCACCTACTGCCGTTGAGAGTTCACGTAGTTGCTCTGTAGGGGTGTCAAAGGGAAATAATGCCAGTATTGTGGTGTCATTCCCAACAGGTTGAGAAATGCCGTGAACCGCACCACCATCAATCACCCAGTCGTGGTTTTTGTCATAGAAGACAGTAAAGTAGGGTGTACGGTTAGCGATCGCACCGCCCAGAAAAGGTTGGTCTAAATCACTCAACTCCGTAGCTTCGATTTGGGGAGATTGGGCGGTGATCTTACTGCGGACTAGGGCATTGACACGCTTGAATAAATCCCGATAAGTCAGGCTACCATTGGCTTTCTTCAAGGTATCCAGCAAAAAGTAAGAAAACGCACCTCTTGGTTGGCCATTGCTGTTGAATTCTTTCGCCGTCTCACTATCTCGACAAGCGGCTAGGACGATATGTTTTCCTGTGGGGAAACTCCAAGCACTAGGATTTTTTTCTGGGCTGAGGGCAGCTGATAATTTGTCAGTTTCACTCAAGGAGAAAATAAAACTCTCCAAGGGTCGCTGGCGTTTGTCGGTGGAAGTTTTACGAACTGCTGTTTCTGCTTCTAGTCCGCCACGGGTGCCAGCACCAGAGTGACAGCAGTCTAAAATAATAACAGTGTGGGGGTTTTTCTCGTCTACCTCAGAAATTAGCTTGGCTAACTCCTTATCCGCCAAGTCCCAACCTCCCTCAGTGCGACTGTCATAACAGACTAATGTTTCATCCAATCGTTCCGGCTCTATTGCCCAAAACTCTTGTGGAGCTTGCTCTTGAGAACCATGTCCCGCATAGTAAAAGAAAGCAACATCTTCAGCGCTAGCTTGACACAAATGCTGCCGAAAACCATCAACAACTGCCTGACGGGTAGCATCTCGATTCAAGAGTGTGCGGATGTGAAGTTTATCTCCATCTACAGCGACCCGCCCTTGCAAATATTCCTGTATTCCTAGGATGTCATTAACACAGCCATTCAAAGAAGGAACAGGACTGGGATATTCATCAATAGCTACCAGCAGCGCATATATATTGTAGGTCATGGCATTCTCTTAATACTTATTGAAGGAGTTCCAGTTTTGTTAATTCCTGATTGAGATCCCCCTAAATCCCCCTTAATAAGGGGGACTTTTTCATCTAATTCCGTGCTTAATAAGGGGGACTTTTTGCTCTAATTTCCTCCTTCATCAGTAGCACTTTTTGCTCTAATTTCCTCCTTCATCAGTAGCACTTTTTTATCTAATTCTATCCTTCATCAGCAGCACTTTTTTATCTAATTTCCTCCTTAGTTAAGGGGGGTTAGGGGGGGAGCAGGTCAAAGTTGCAGAACAAAAGTACTATGTACCATTAGAGCAAGCTTAAACCCATGAGGGGGCTATAGATAATGTACAAATATTCGGCATTTGTGACATGCTCCCCTGATGACCTATTACCCATTACCTATTACCCATTACCTATTACCCATTACCTATTACCCATTACCTATTACCCATTACCTATTACCCAGATAAGCGTACAAATGTTCTGCATAAGTGACATGCTCCCGGTTAGGGGGGATCTATGTA
>NZ_JAAHHE010000382.1:0-5554 GCF_010692525.1 Moorena sp. SIO3B2 | reverse complement strand
ATCTTTGTCATCATAATCCTTATTGGGCTAAAAAATATTTTGCTGCCGACTGGCCAAAATGGAATGTAGATCGAGTTTTTATTCAAGCTTATAATGATAAAAATTTTACCAAAGAAGTAGATTATGCTGAAACCTATGATGGAATTGCTATTTCCGATCAACAATTCCATCGATTGCCAGAAATAGTGGCTAATAACAAAATTAAGGCTATTTTAGTGTTTCCTAATGGAACAAATCCAGAAGACGTAGCTTCTAAGTTAAAGCAATTTTCTGTTAAATAGACTTACAGGATTTTGCGATTGGGTGAGGTTTTTAGGGAACAGGGAACAGGGAATAGGGAATAGGGAATAGGGAATAGGGAATAGCGATGGGCTGCATCAAGACAGGGCATCAGGATAAACGCATCTTATTTTGAAATGCCTAGTGGATATGAGATTGAGCCGATAAGTATTTATGCTTATTAATTTTGAAATCGCTTCTGAGTAAGGCTTCTAGAATTTAGATGCGTTTGCCCTGGGATAGAAGTGGGTTTGATTCTTAATATTTACTTTATTAATTAATCTATTTTTAGATTGTACAGTATTACAGTATACAGTTTGCTTATGCATGAGGGGGTGACATTGCTCCTGAAAAACTTACTATATAAGGTTTTGAGGTCAATGATATTAGCCTTGATACAGTCCCAATTGACCTTCCTTTGATTGTCTTGATGCAGTCGCTCATGGCGCATGGCTCTGTGTGCGGAACCTGCATCGCTAAGTAACTTATGGGCTGAAATTATTACCCAGTAAGGATTTTAGCTTGCCTGTCTCCCCCCAGTGCTTAGGCAAATATTTCTTACAATTAATCAATTACGGAGGAAAGATGGCCGCAACAATCAATCATTACACATCTGCAAGCGCAGCTGACAGGGTGTCTTACGATGCTTTTTTATATGAATGGTACTTGAAAACTGGGTCTCTTGATGTGGGAGATAGAAGTGCCAGAGGTGTCGGTGCTACCGAAATTGGTGTTGGTGCTACTGTAATCGGTGCTATTTGTGGTGTCGTTGGTTTAACTGGTAAGAAACAAAAATCAGGGGAGATGGAGATAGAGATACTTAATTATACTCCCTATTCTCTTGCTCCATACAACGTGAGTACCAAAGATTTTGGTTTTTGCCAAGTTCCCCGCATCATGGCATCCGGAGAAACCTCAACTGTCAAAGGAAGTCGAGATAGTGAATTCGTGAACGGTAGTAGCAATGTTACTCTACGTCTTTTTATTGGTAATAGTTCCAGCAAATGCATACAAGTGGCAATAGAAATTAAATTAACTTCAGAGGGTCGATGGCAGATCCGTAACTATTCTATAGGCAGTAATGCTCTGGACAAATATTTTTTAGCAGAGGAAGACGGCGAGAAGTTACAGTACGTCTGCTACCACGCACACGATGCAAGCATGCCATCTTTTAGTTTTAATCTGCAACCTATTCGCTACTCATCAGGGGGTAAAGTCAAGTTACTCTTTCTTCCCACCGTTAATGAAAAGCCTTACTGGTGGTATTAAGAGCAAGTTGAGTATCGATCTCCACTAACAAGAAGGTAACAACAACTGTTGAATTTAAGTTGTCACCCATAACCATTAAGTAAAAGTTAAGCAATAGTTGATGAGGAAATAAGATGAGTCTGAACACATGGATTGAAACAACTTACGGACAATTTTGTGTATTCGTTAATGATGATGCGGCAAAAAAAGCCCTGGCGCCATTGAACGAATACACTGAACGGATTAATGGAGATTACAGTAGCTTTATATCTCAAGGGACCCAAAGTTCATCAACAATTGACAAAATTGGTGCTGGAGCAAGCGTTGTAGGGGCAATTGCTGGCATTGCTGGTCTGGCATCATCTGGTCAGAATAATGAGGACACATTGGAAATTGAGGTTATCAACTATCTCTCTAATATGGTCACCCCATATGAATTTAAAACAACCAGGTGTTGTATAAGGGAATCACCTCGGTGTATCCGGATGAAGGATCATAGTCTGATGAAATTTAGTTGGGCTGATGGTTTTAACGATGACAGTGAAGTAACGGTTAGTTTTAAGGTTGGTCCTTTTACGCTTGATTTGGAGAAAGGCAGCGGTTTTTCGTCAGGTATTCCAGTAGAGTTAACCTTAGGATATGTGAGCGATGATAGCTATTGGCAATTGAAGTCCGTTACGGTTGACGGTGTAAACAGCGGAAGTATGCATTATCAAAGTAGTAGTAAGCTTCTGTATTGCGTTAGTTTTACTAGACGAGATGAGACAACGCACGGCTGGGAACGATTCAACGTTTTTTATCATGAAGTTCAATCAAAGACGGCAAAAAGCTATATTGCCTTCACCCCAATCACCCCAATTGGAGGCTAATCGCAAGCAAAATTAGGCGTTGCTTAATAATGGAATGATTTGAAGAGTTTTGTGGAATGGGCATCCTGCCCGTTCCTGATCTTTTTGCGCAGGCATCCTGCCCACTCTATTCGCGCGGGCAGGATGCCCACTCTATTGGCGCAGGCAGGATGCCCACTCTACTTATATTCATGGGAAGATTCAGCAACGCCTCTATTTTCCCCATATCCGGTCACCCTACACCTGGTCACCCTGTCTAGTTTTTAGCCTTGTTGTGACCCCCTCAGCTATATTCCGATGCTATACCATGCCAAAATTTTCTCCTTCAATAACTGCTTCTGCTTCTAATGCGATCGCTCTCAATTTCTCTAAGGTCTCTGGTGCAACTGACTGCCACAATCCCCGCTGATTGGCTTCCAGTAAGCGTTCTGCCATATCTCGCAATGCCCATGGATTCTTTTGTTGGACAAACTCTTGCACGTCTGGGTCAAATAAATACCCCTGAGCTACTCCTTGATACATATGGTCTGCGACACAATTAGCGGTAGCATCATAGGCAAACAAATAATCTACTGTTGCTGCCATTTCAAATGCTCCTTTGTAACCATGGCGCATAACTCCCTCAATCCACTTAGGATTCACTACACGAGAACGGTACACTCGGGCAATCTCTTCCTTGAGCTGTCGAACTTTGGGCTTTTCAGGGATAGAATTATCACCAAAGTAGGTTTGAGGATTTTTGCCAGTCAACCCCCGCACCGCTACAGTTAACCCCCCCTGAAACTGGTAATAATCATCTGAATCGAGTAAATCATGTTCCCGATTATCCTGATTGTGTAATACAACTTGCATCTGTTTGAGGCGCTGCTCAAAGGCTTCTGGGGCTCCCTTGGGGGAAGATGAGCTGTAGGCGTAACTACTCCAGTTAATGTAAGCGCGAGCTAAATCCTGCTCATCTTGCCAGTTTTGAGATTCAATCAAACCCTGTAACCCGGCACCATAGGCTCCTGGTTTCGATCCAAAGATGCGGTAGTGCGATCGCATTTGGGCTTGGGACTGACTCAACCCTACCTGTAACCAAGAGTCTGTTTCCTGTTTCACCTGGGCTGCGAGAGGATTGTCTGATGGTGATTCATCCAGGCTTGACACAGCAACTACTGCATTGTGAAATAGGTCGATTAAATTGGGGAAACTATCTCTAAAGAAGCCAGAGATGCGCAGGGTCACATCCACTCGGGGACGTTGTAACACAGACACTGGCAAGATTTCAAAGTCTACCACCCGCCGTGAGGACCCATCCCAAATCGGTCGCACTCCCAACAACGCCAGGGCTTCGGAAATATCATCTCCACCGGTACGCATGGTAGATGTGCCCCATACCGAAATCCCTAGGGTTTTGGGATACTCACCATTTTCCTGGGTATAGCGCTCCACTAGCACTTCAGCTGCCTTTCTGCCCACATCCCACGCTGTTTCTGTGGGTATGGCACGGATATCAACAGAGTAAAAATTGCGACCTGTGGGCAGAACATCCGGTCGTCCTCTAGTCGGCGCACCAGATGGCCCACTGGGTACATATCTGCCATCTAATCCCCTTAACAATTGGGTGAGTTCCTGATTAGTTTGTTGCAGTGCTGGTAACAGGCGATCGCGTATCCAATCTAATTCTTGTTTTGTTGTTTTACTAATCGGTAATCGGTAATCAGTAATTGATAATGGGGAATTAGTGATGATTTGTTCTACTAATTCAGATGCTTTTTCTTCCAATACTTCAACCAAATCACCAACAGTATATTTCCCAGTATAGCATTTATCTATTCCCTGTTCCCTTTCTATACTGCTTGTTGCTATATCTTTTACAGTTGAAAAATCTTCCGTTAGGGGGTCAAAATTCCAACCCAAATCCTGAGCCAAAGCACGAGTTAAGCCGATGCGATTCTTTCCTGGATGACGAGCAATTGCTACTATTAAATCCTGCAATTTACGTCCTTGGGGACATTGACTAAAGACATGTAAACCATCTCGAATTTGAGCTTCTTTCAATTCACAAAGATAAGCATCAATTTGATTAGTAATTTCCGATTCTCCAGCTTCGATGTCATCTACTGCAATCCCCAAATCTTCGTGTAAATGCTCGTCAAGGATAAGTTTAACAATACGATCGCGAATAATTGGTAACCGAGACAAATCCAAACTCTGCGCTTCATAATACTCATCCACCAATCCCTCCAACTGTTGCAGAGGACCATAAAGTTCAGCACGAGTCATGGGAGGGGTTAAATGATCAATAATCACCCCTTGAGCGCGACGCTTTGCTTGAGCTCCCTCCCCGGGATCATTGACAATAAATGGATACAAATGAGGCATGGCTGCCAACGCTACTTCTGGATAACAGCACTCTGATAAGGCCACACTCTTACCCGGTAACCACTCCAAATTCCCATGCTTGCCTACATGAACAATCGCTTGGGCACCAAAACACTTCCGCAACCAATAATAAAATGCCAAATACCCATCAGTTGGTTCCAAATCGGGAGCATGATAATTCAAAGCTGGGTCAAGATCATAACCCCGAGAGGGTTGAATCCCTACAAACACATTTCCCAACTGAATCCCTGAAATGGGAAATGCTGACATCTCTGTTATCTCTCGGTTGCCATCTTTGTTGTCATTACCGTTAAGATCAAACTCTCCCCAACGCTCACGGATTCCCTTTTGAACCGCTATCGGTAACTCTTGAAAATAGTCCCAATACTCTTGCCAACTTAACTGTTGTCGGACCAAACGTAACTGCCATCCTTCTGGATCATTGGTCACCCCAGCGGTCAACCACTCAATCAACTCATCCCCAGTTTCCGGAATCTTCTCAACCCAATACCCAGCATCCCGTAACCCTTTTAAAATCTCTACACAACTGGCCGGGGTATCTAATCCTACGCCATTGGCCAGCCTGCCATCTCGATTGGGGTAATTAGCTAAAATCAGAGCAACTTTTCTCTGATTCGGTAGGGTTTGCCCTAACCGTAGCCAATTCATGGCTAAATCTGCTACAAACTGAATGCGATCGCATACCGGCTCATAAACCACCACATCCGTTTCCAGAGCAGGATTCCACCGTTGCGCCGACTTAAAGGAAATCGCACGGCTAATAATTCGCCCATCCACTTCCGGCAACGCCA
>NZ_JAAHHE010000381.1:0-5555 GCF_010692525.1 Moorena sp. SIO3B2 | reverse complement strand
AGCAGGAACTCTGACTGGGATAGCAATTTGGGGGCGACTCATAGATCGGATTGGCTTTATGCGTACCATATATATTATCGTCTTAATGCTGGCAACTGTCGGAGTGCTATGGCTATTTGTGCAACCTATTGAATTCTCCTATGGTTGGTGGCAGTTGTCATCTCTCAGCCTGGTCTTAATTGCTATTATTACTGGCTTTTTACAATCGGGATTGAAAATGGCATTGCTCGTTGGCGTACACAATACTGCCACGGAGCGATCGGCAGTTACAGCATTGGCTTTCTTCAATAGTACCGGAATGATGCTGGGCAATCTAGTACCCTTATTTGTTGGATTTTATTTAAATTTTACATTAGGAGTATGGAGATTTTCTCTGGGTGCTATTAATATTGACAGTTATCAAATGATTGGTTTATTGAGCGCTTTATTGTGTTTGCTGAGTGCCGTGATGTGTTACCGCAGCCGTATCCTAACGCTATAAGTCCATAGAGATGCTTCCTGTGGTTGGCGATCGCCATTGAATCTAATACCTCTAAATCCTAGAAGTCAGGAAGCAGGGTTAGTGGGGGCGATCGCCTCTACAAAACTGGCGGATTTAGTGGCAACGGTATTCGAGGAAAATTATAGCGTTTATAGGACTCATGACTTACAAATGGATCCCCCTAAATCCCCCTTAAAAAGGGGGACTTTGAGGTTAATAATTGTACCTCATACATGCAATTAACGCTATATATCAGCAATCATTTAGCAGCTTTGGCAGCAAAAGAAGAACAATTTCCCCCCAAACCATCTACAATGGCACAGGTATTGCTAGTAATCATGCCAATATAAGTTCCAGTATCACTCCCTTTTTCTCCTAGACCATCTGCAAATAACTTTTGGTCTGAGAGTTTAACCTTTGCTTCTCTGGCGACAGTGCCAATAACCTTATCATTTGTTGTTACTTCGGCGAAAATTGTTGGTACCTTACTTTTCTTAATCTTCTGTACCAGTTCTTTCACCCGTGCTGCTGTCGGTGCTTCTTCTGCGCTAAGCCCTTGCAACGCATCAGAATCAGAAAAACCGTAAGCGTTAATGTAGTACCCTAGGGCATCATGGGTAGTAATTAGTTGGCGTTGCCCTTTGGGTATGGTAGCAACTTGTGCTTTGACCCAAGCATCCAACTGTTCCAGTTCAGTGGTTAGCTGTTTGGCATTCTTGGCATACAATTCCTGATCATCTGGGTTAAGTGCTGCCAGTTGGCTACGAATTACTTCTGCCATCTTGATACCATTTTGGACATCATGCCAAATATGGGGGTCGGGCTCTAGTTCCTCATCACTGTGAGCGGATCCTGTCTTTTCTTCCTCATGGTCATGGTGATCATCATGGTGATCCTTATGGTGATCCTTATGGTCATCCTTTTCTTGCTCATGATCATCGTGGTGATGTGCTTCCGCCATAATTGGACTAGGCACAGCTTGATCATGCACCGCTATTTTAGGAGCTGGTGTATTAGTGGCTTGAACTAATTTAATAACTTCTGGTTCAAAGTCGTAGCCACCGTATAGAACTAGTTGGGCTTGCTCTAGGGATTGGCGAGCTAAGGTGGTAGCTTTGTAGGTATGAGGGTCTTGACCTGGTTCAATCAGACAGGCCATATCAATGGTATCTTGGGCAATTTCTGTTGTTAAGTCACAAAGCACACTGTAGGATGCTACCACTAGTGGCTTCTCCCTTGATGAGGTTTCACTGCTTTGACTACAACCACCTAGTGCTACCCCAAGGGCGACAGCAGCACTAGCTAAGATGCTAGGAAGTTTAACTGGTAAGGGTTTCAGCATAGATCAACCCGTTTAAATTAGTAGGGATCAAGAACAAGAATCATTTTACAAGGCTTAGCTGAGAACGACAATCAGTTGCAGCCACGCTAAACTATGATAGTGGTAGTCGTTCTCACAAAACCTAATGTTAGAAGTCCATAACCTAGGAGTCTGTTACCGAGACACTTGGGCTATTTGTGATATATCCTTCTCCCTCCAGCCAGGACAATTAACTGGTTTACTGGGGCCCAATGGTGCTGGCAAAAGTACTATGGTGAAGGCGATGCTGGGACTGATTCCAGCAGTGAATGGGGTAGTGAAATTGGCAGCCCGTCCCCTCCGGAGTCAATTAAAACGAGTCGCTTATGTTCCTCAGCGATCGCAAATTGATTGGGACTATCCGATTACGGTATGGAATGTAGTGATGATGGGTCGTACAGTCCACACCGGTTGGTTTAGGTCTCCTAGTCGCCAATCTAAGGAAATTGTTAAGAATGCGTTAGAACGGGTGGGTATGTTCGAGTATCGCCACCGTCAAATTGGCGAACTCTCTGGTGGACAGCAGCAGCGGGTATTTTTAGCGCGGGCTCTAGCTCAACAAGCGGAGTTATTATTTTTTGATGAGCCATTTGTGGGCATCGACAAAAAGACGGAAGACATTATTTTTGAGGTTTTTAGTGAACTTAAATCCCAAGACAAAACCTTACTAGTGATCAGCCATGACTTAGGAGAAACCTTAGCTCATTATGATCAACTCCTTTTATTGAATAAGCAACTGATTGCTGTGGGTTCAAGGGCCCAAGTGCTGACACCGGAAAACCTGAGCAAGGCTTATGGTAAGGTGATGAGTTTGGCCGCAGCTTGAGGGCTGAGTGTTGAGTGCTTAGTTCTGAGTGCAGAGCCTGCTAAGTCTGTCAGTCCCAGAGTAGGAGAGTAATACATGTTAGATAGGGTTCACTGTTCAGCAATGAACCCAACCTAATATATACTGATTCTTGCTGGGCTGGAAAATTGATCAAACAGGATATCACAGGACTTATGACTGACTCTCAAACTGGTCGGATGTTGCTTTCCCATAACTTTGAACTATCAGAAGATAGTTTTCCTGAACTAAACCGGGAAGAATTCACTCAGGTATTTGCTGAAGGATTAAGTAACTATCCATCCTTAAAGTGTCGTAAATTAGATCATCCCCATTGGATGGTTGAAATTTTATTCCCTACTCAAGAGTTTACTGCACCTAAAGTTGGAGAATTGTGTGCTCAAGCTCTAGTAGAGAAGCGGATTAGTCAAAAAAAGGGGGATTTTTTGCCAGATATCTTAATATTAGGAGGTTTAAAGAAAACTCCACCCTTAAGTAATTCTCCTGATACTCTCCAAACCGGAGAATGGGGAGTTGATGTTGTAGAAACGACCTCAGCAGAGCAATTTTTAACAGCCCTAGGATGGGAGGATAAAACAGCTGGTAAAACCATTGACAATGTTTTCAAGATTGAAAAAATAAATAATACTTCATCCTAAATTTAAATCAATTATCATTAGTTGGTTATAATTATAGGTTTCCTAAATCAATTGTGATAATTTTTGATCCCAAGTTCCCGACTCCCGACTCCCGACTCCCGACTCCCGACTCCCGACTCCCTTTTATTTACTATGAATTGGCTGATTGAGCCCCTAGGTTTTGAATTTATGCGGAATGCGATCGCAACGGCTGTGCTGTTGGGGATATTAGGCGCAGTGGTAGGCAGCTACTTAATAGTACAACAAATGAGCCTGATTAGTAGTGTGATTGCCCATTCGGTTTTACCTGGTCTCTCAATCGCATTTTTTTTAGGAATAAATATCTCTATTGGTGCATTGATTGTAGGTATCATTAGCGCTTTAGTTGTAGCGGTGATTCCTAAGCGTACCCGAGTCAAAGTCGATGCAGCAATGGCGTTGACCCTCAGCAGTTTTTTAGGCTTAGGAGTCATCCTAATTACGGTTCTGAAAACTAACCAACTTGACTTAGAAGATATTCTTTTTGGTGACATCTTAGGGGTGAGACCAGCAGATGTCTGGCAAACCCTGGTGATTACAGGAGTAATTTTACTATTAACAAAGTTATTCTATAAAGAGCTATTATTCTATACCTTTGATCCCTTGGGAGCCCAAGCTAGCGGTTTACCGGTAAAACTAATTTATTTCGGGTTAATCTTGGCGATTACTCTCACCATTGTCGCCAGTATGCAGACGGTAGGGGTGTTGCTGGTTATTTCTCTGTTAATCGGACCCGCGACTACCGCTTATTTATTAGTCAAAGAATTACATCATATGATGGGTTTAGGCTCAATGATTGGAATTATTTCCAGTGTCAGTGGCATGTATATAAGCTATTATTTTAATTGGCCATCAGGTCCAGCAATTGTAATGGTAATCTTTAGCTTATTTTTCCTGGCATTTTTGTTTAGCCCAACCCAAGGTATTCTAACGGAGCCAGCGATAGCAGGTCGCCCGGCTAAGTTATTGACTTTGCTGAAAGAATTATTGAGATCGAATCGAGGGTAAGCTATCAGCAATCAGCAATCAGCAATCAGCAATCAGCAATCAGCAATCAGCAATCAGCAATCAGCAATCAGTTGACAGCTGACGGCTGATTGCTGCTGACTATATTGCCAATCATCTAGTGTCACCCTTCGCAGTAGAACTTCAATCAATATCTTGACCTTCTTGCGGTAGTCTTAGACTTGCATAAGTACTATGAGTAGATTTATATCTCCAACAATCCTCTTGCAGAGGTCTTCGGATTACCAGGGTCAGCGCAATAAAGGATAAGCCAATGACTCAACTTGAGCTATTTAATACTGCCTCTCTCACCAGTCCTAAAAAAGTCATCAATGTAGCCAGTGTCCCCCAACGTAGCCCATTTCGCTATGCTGGTGGTAAAACTTGGCTAATACCCCAAATTCGCCAATGGTTGTATAATAAAGGTGGTACAGACAAGGAACTTTTTGAACCTTTTGCTGGTGGAGGTATAGTCAGTCTTACTGCTGCTTTCGAGAATTTAGTAGGTAGAGTGACTATGGTAGAAAAAGATGAAGGGGTTGCTGCTGTGTGGCAGGTGATTTTAGGTGGTGGTGCCGAATGGCTAGCTGAAACTATTGTCAACTTTCATCTAACTCCACAGAGTGCTAAGCAAGCTATTGTGAGCTTGACGAGGGGCTTACGATCCAAGCTCGAATCGTGAAACCCGCGAATTTGGAATGACCAGGAATCTTTATAACTCCGATGCTGAAAGTCGCCCTTCCATTGGCTCGTATTCATCTTCTAACAGCCAAGTTTGGGTTTCATCATAGGTTGCTCCACTAAACACAACCTTGTAATTCTCAGCAGGATCGTACACACAACAACTACCTGATGAATTACCCAGTAACAGCAGGATGTAGGGAGGGGATAGCATGGGGTCAATCCAAACTTCAGCGAAATCCCAATCACTATTGGCTGGGTCGAGTACGGGGAATAACATGGTATTGGTTTTTTCCATCTATCTTCACGAAGAGCAATCGCCTCCACCCCCCAGAGCATTTGCTGTGATAAATGCTTAGGAAACCAAGCAAGCTCAAGAACTCCAGCACTTTTGTGCTTACCAGACTAACCGTCAATTAATGATGGGTTACGCTATCACTAACCCATCCTACTGGACTTACTAATTACTACACCCGGGAACGAGGTTGATTTTAAGCTGACTGCTGACTGCTGACTGCTAAATGCTTA
>NZ_JAAHHE010000380.1:0-5572 GCF_010692525.1 Moorena sp. SIO3B2 | reverse complement strand
TCCACCTCCGATAACGCCAAATCCTTTAATTCAGTCCAACGAGACTCTAACCAATTTAATAAGGGATTAGGAGCAGCATACTCTTGAAGTTTCTCTAAAATATTACGAGTACAAGCTAACAGGATATCTGTATATTGAGCATCGATTTCATCAATATCTCCTTCCGTTGCTGGAAAATAAACCACAAAGCAGCCATTCTTCTGCAAATAATCTTCCAGACGCAATAACTCTGTTGATTTACCTACACCCCGATGTCCAGTATAAAGTTGACAAGTCGCTTGGTCTGAAAAGAGGATAGTTTTACCAATTTCCCGAAAAATATTGTCATCGCCCCTGACTTCACTACAGTTTACATAAGCTGGATCGTTGGCTGGTAAGGGATAAAATGGTTGAAATTTATTGTAGATTTTTTTTATTAAGCTCATGGGGGGTGGATGTGTATAAAGGATTTTTTTTTAGGGAGCAGGGAGCAGGGAGCAGGGAGCAGGGAGTAGGGAGTAGCGATGCAGCGCGGTCTTGGGGAGGCAGTGCGGTCTTGGGGAGGCAGCGCGGTCTTGGGGGTCCCCCCCATGAGCGACTGCCGTGGTCTCCCCCATGAGCAACTGCCGTGGTTTCCCCCACTCGCTATTGCATCAAGACGGGAGTAGGGAGTAGGGAAGATGGAAAAAATTAAATGGCAATTGCCTTATGCCTGGCTGGTAATGATCCTAATTATAAAATAATATATAGCAGTTATCATAACTATGAGGTACACATTTTCGGTATTTTAGGGAACAGGGAACAGTGCTTAGGGTGGGCAAAGTGATATTATCTATATTTGTTAAAAGAACCAAAGGGTTTTTGCCCACCCTACTTACTATTGCGTCATTGTTCAATCTTGGGTATAATTATCAAAGGTTGTAACTTTCAGAGCTTCTTGGAAACAAGCGTTGGCAAGTTCAAGATTCTGTGCTTTATCACCTTTGATGCGGTTACGGTAAGCAATACTAAGATTATATTTTGTCTCTGCCCAATCAATAGGAAATGCCTCAAAGGTATAAACTAGAAGAGCCTGTTGGTAACAAGCGATTGACCGTAGGTCACGCTACGCGAACGCTTCTTCAATATTCTGTGCTTTGGGACCTTTAATTCTTTCATAGTAAGCATTACCGAGATTGTTTTGAGTCGATGCCCATTTTTCGGGAAATGCTTGACGGGTGCGTACTTGTAAAGCCAATTGGTAGCAAGCGATTGACCGTAGGTCACGCTACGCGAACGCTTTTTCAATATTCTGTATTTTCTGACCTTTGATTCGGTTACGGTAAGTAATACCGAGATTGAATTGAGTCGATGCCCAATCAATAGGAAAAGCTTCACGGGTGTGTACTTGTAAAGCCAATTGGTAGCAAGCGATTGACCGTAGGTCACGCTACGCGAACGCTTTTTCAATATTCTGTCTTTTCTGACCTGTGATTCTGTAATAGTAAGCACGACCGAGATTTTTTTGAGTCGATGCCCAATCAACAGGAAAAGCATCACGGGTGTAAACGGCTAAAGCCAATTGGTAGCAAGCGATGGCATTTTCTAGGTTTTGTGCCTTCTGACCTGTGATTCTGTTAACGTAAGCACGACCGAGATTGAATTGAGCCATTGCCCATTGTTCGGGAAAAGCTTCACGGGTGATAACAGTTAGTGCCACTTCATAGCCAGTGATGGCAATTGAGCTATTGCTGGCTTTATCACCCAAGAGGAATTGCTGAATTAGATTGCTGAAGTCAACAATAACTGCTGCTATATTTTCCGCTTCATCTGGTTTCACTTCCGCCAGCTTAGTTGTTGCCCAATCCCGCAATAATTCTGCTAATCTAGGATTAATTTTGTCTGTATTGTCTGCCAGTAATGGGTAAACTATCTGGGAGTCACCATTACTGTCTGCGGTTGCTTGTAGTACCTCTAAGAGAAACTTGAGTTGGGCATCAGATGTGTTGCGATTACGACCCATCATTAACTCCCATGTCTGGTGTATTGTTAACCCTTGAGCCTTATAGCCCTACGCGCAAGTCAAAAGTATAGGGTTTTTAGGGAGCAGGGAGCAGGTAAGAGTGAATTGCAAACCACTGTATTGATAATTGTGATATTTTTGCCATCATGGAAGTAACTCCTATTTAGGTGGGAGGAAAACCGCGCTGGCGTCGGTGAATGGTTTTAACCAGCGCGGTTATTAGTCTCAGTCTCAATGTTTATAGTATAGATAAATTCTGAAAAAAATGCAAGAGTTAATTTATTTTTTTACATTTATTTACAAATATTTTTTTTTAGGAATTGATGGATTAAATTATGGATAAATTATGATAGCAAGGTAAGTCTACCTTAGGACATATTGTTTTAGTTAAAAGTAACAACAACGTTATCTTATTGCTTTTTGGATTAACTTTAAAATTCTCATAAAAAACCTTTAAAAATCCTTGAGAAATAAATTTATAATCATTACAATAATTAATATAAATAAATTAAATTTTTGACCTATGTCAGAATTTACTCCAAACTCCAACAAACAACCGGTTAAGCACATCTTGAAGCGCTGCATCGCTAAATTTCTGGGGGGGTTCCCCCCCTTGGCCAATCCCATCGGCTCACATCCGGATTGGTTCGGAAACTTCTGACATAGGTGATTGAAATAGCCGTCGATAGTATTTCTACGGCTATTTTTTTTTGTTTTGAGACTTATAGAAAAAGGGAATCGGGAATCGGGAATCGGGAATCGGGAATCAAGAATTGGGAATTGGGAATTGGGAGCGGTGCGACCCGTGGCGAATTTAATTCGCCTACGGAAAGCGCACCGAGAGAATTGGGAATCGGGAACAGGCAAAGCAATACTTGTGGTTCAGTAAGCCTGTACTCCAACATCATCAAAGTATGATAAAATTCTTAATTATAACAGTCGCCAGGGTAATTAGGACATGACAAAAGTCTCAAACTACAGTATGGCAAGAGTTTAACTTCTGACTTCTGACTTCTGACTTCTGACTTCTGCTATATAACAGCGTTTTCCATAACTATTAGGTGCCCTTGACCCATTAAGAATTAAATTCCCCACGGGTCGCACCTGAGGTACACAGAATTTTTTACCTCTTGCCTCTTGCCTCTTGCCTGCTCCCTACTCCCTACTCCCTTTGCTATAAAATAAATGCAACTAGAAGACTATTTTGAATTCCTAAGTGTGGACGATATTCGGCTCAAAGGCACAAGAATAGGAATAGAAACTATTCTCTATGATTATATCCATCGTGCCCGCACTCCCGAAGAAATTGCGGAAACCTATCCATCCCTAAATCTAGAACAAGTCTACGCTACTATTCTTTATTATCTACACAATAAAGAAATGGTGAGCCAATATGTTGCTGACTGGTTAGAGTGGAGTCACCAGCAACTGAAAGCACAGCAACTTAACCCCTCCACCTCTGCGCTGCGATTGCGGAAGTTGAGAGCAGAACGAAAAGTAATCAAAAAAGCTGATGACTCTCAAATATCTATTGGATGAAAATGTCAATCCTGCTTACAAAATCCAATTGACCCGGAATTCTCCTGATTTGGTGATGTGGGTTGTTGGTGAACCGAATACTCCTGCAAGAGGAACGTTAGACCCACAAATTCTGAACTGGTGTGACGAGTATGGTTTTGTGCTGGTGACAAATAATCGTAAATCTATGCCGACCCACTTAGCTGATTATATTGCAGAAGGGAATCACATACCAGGCATCTTTATTCTCAACACCAAGTTAAGTATGGGAGAAAATATTGATGAGTTGGTTTTTCTAGCTGAGGCATCTTTTGAAAGCGAATATCAAGACCAAATTATTTATCTTCCACACAGTTATAGCGTTTCTAAATAGCTCATGAAAACCCTTGACTACTCTTCCCGACTCCCTGTTCCGAGGCTCCCTACTCCCTGCTCCGAGGCTCCCTACTCCCTACTCCCTACTCCCTACTCCTTGTTCCCTGTTCCCTAAAACCTAAAGATTTTTACCTAACCCAATTGATAATTTCTATATCCCACTCCACTCTCTCAAAATAGGCAAAACCCAAGTAATGGGCGTACGCTCTTCCACTGTTACCCTTACGGTTGTTGTGGTTCCTGGAGAAATTTTTAACGGGGGTCCGAGGGAAGATGACCATTTATAACCACTGGGGGTTTTTGAGTCAAGTTGTAATTTAGCGATCGCTTCGATTTTACCTCCTTCTTCACCCATTAATTTTTGTACCACTTCGGGGTTTCCGATCACAGAACTCGCTCCTGCTGAGGTGATGGAAAAGGGAGAAACTTCAGTTATTTTCCCGACAATTCCCCCATATCTTGTCCGTTTTACCGTATCCGGTGTAATTAAAATCCCCATTCCCGGTTGAATTTTCTTGCCATCTTCAACAGCAAAATAAGTGACGCTGATCATATCCCTAGCTTTTCCTGGAGTTTGTAGGGTTCCCAGGGTATTTCCGGGGTTGAGATATTCCCCGACAGTAGCCGTTATTTCTAGAATACATCCGGTATGGGGACTTTTAATAATACTGTTGTCTGCAACGTCTTGTTGCAATCGGGCGATAGTTTGCTGTATGTCCTGAGTTTGATTCTTCTCAGTATTGGTAGCTTCCAGATTATCCTGTTCTAGTTGTTTACTACGGGTGTCTAAGGTTTCCAATTCCGCTTTAATTTGACTAATAGTATTGATATTTTCTAAATAGTTCTGTTGTAGTTCCGTTTCCTGTACCTGCAACTGTTGCAATTGGGCTTGAATCTCGGAGATAGTTTGACGGGTTTCTCGATAGTCTTGTTCTGCTTGTAAAATCCGTTCAGAAGAAATTGCTCCTTGTTTTTGTAAGTCCCGTTGCTTGGCCAGTCGCTGTTGTAGTATTGGGGTTAATTCTTGGGCATCTTTGAGCTGTTGTTGGAGGCTGCGACGCTGGCTCACGATGCTAGTTAATCCTTGATCTTGGAGCTGGGGAGTCAAGGTTTCAGTATCTCGTAACCGTTGTTGTAAGCTCGTTCGTTCAGCAGTAATTGCTGCTGTTTCTAGCTGGGTGCGTTGTTGTCGCAGTAACGTAATTTTTGCGATTTGTTGCTTTAACTGAGCCAGTTTATCCCGTTCTTGTTGTAACTGCTGTTTTAGATCAGAGGGGTCAATGATTCCCAGGATATCGTCTTTTTTTACACATTGACCGGTGCGAATCGTTAAAGATTCCAACTGTCCGGATATGGGAGATTGCAACTGTACCACCCGACGGGGATTAATCAGCACTCCCTTACCCGTGACAGTGATCGGAATAGTCCCAACTATGCTCCAAAGTACCCCGATCAGGCCGAATATAGCTAATCCCCCCAAGGGTAGCCAATCCACGGGACTAACCACTGGCATTAACCGATCTAACTGTTCTGGGTCAGATAATCGGTCAAGGGCTTGCTGACGGAAGATCGGGGGTTTTTGCTGAGTCATTATCAGGGAGGAGGGAATCGGGAATCGGGAATCGGGAATCGGGAATCGGGAATCGGGAATCGGGAATCGGGAATCGGGAATCGGGAATCCGATTGATTAGCTGAGTC
>NZ_JAAHHE010000038.1:0-47982 GCF_010692525.1 Moorena sp. SIO3B2 | reverse complement strand
ATAGCTGATAGCTGATAGCTGATAGCTGATAGCTGATAGCTGATAGCTGATAGCTGATAGCTGATAGCTGATAGCTGATAGCTGATAGCTGATAGCTGATAGCTGATAGCTGATAGCTGATAGCTGAATGCTAATAGCTGATAGCTAATAGCTGATAGCTGATAGCTGAATGCTTACGTTTTGTATGCACCTAATTCGATGGTGTAGCTTTTGGTGCCCCTGATGGCTGACTGGTTTGAGGTTTAAGAAACAGTGCTTCTTGGGCAGATTGCCCTTCACCCTGAGAACCGAAATACCAAAGCGCTGCTCCTGCTTCAGCACGGGTGACTGGTTTTTTAGGCTGAAACAATATTGTATAACCAAAAACTCGGCGAATGTTTGCCAAATCGCCATTTCGGAAATCAGCTAAGACGGCTCGCAATGCTTTCGGGTCAATTTCAGCGGTATCTTTGAAGCCCCAGGTTTCTTTCACTGCTTCAATAGAGGCTTTGGGCAAGGCTTTACGAGTATCGAGAGGCACTTTCCACAACATCAGATTTTCCCTAGTCAACGGTGCATCTGGACGAAACAATACTGCGGTAGAATCGCCACTGAGGGGACTAGGAATTAATCCAGCATCAGCTAATCCCTGAATATAGGGAAAATCAGGATCCGTACGAGGCACATCCTGAAATGCAGGTTGAGTAGTGTTGGATGCTAAACGGATTTGCAATCCTGGACGATTAGCATAGATTCGATTATTGGCATCCATTAGCCAACGGGCGTACTGACGGCGGTTTATGGTTTGATTCGGGGCAAACTGAATACCTTGACTATCAGTATTAGTTTTTGGGTTAGTCGTGTCTGGCGTTAAGACTCCCAATTTTGCCAAATCTGCCACATACTTACGCAAATCTCGGGGGACTTTATCCAAGTCAGTAAATTTCTCTGGTTGTCCTGACCTGACCTTAGCTGGCTTACTGGCGACCTCAGAGGGTGGTTGTGGTTTCTCAGGTTGTGTTGGTTTTTGAGCTTGTGTTGGTTTCTGGGGTTGTGTTGGTTTCTCAGGTTGTGTTGGTTTTTGAGCTTGTGTTGGTTTTTGAGCTTGTGTTGGTTTCTGGGATGGTTGTGGTTTCTGGGATGGTTGTGGTTTCTCAGCTTTGGTATCCTTACCATCCCGGACGTACTGAATATCAAATGTAGTCACACTGCTGTTGGTAGCAACCGCTGGGGGCTTTGATGAAGAGGCAGCAGTGGATTTGCCAGTAGTGCCACGAGCAGGAATCGAAAGGGTAACATCCAAGTCATTACGACGGACGATGAATGTGCCACCATCTTGATCCTCTGGCTGGTCGAGGACTTGCCAGCCTCCCGACTCAAAGGTCTTTTGGTAAAAGTTCTGAATTAAATTAATTGGGTCAGGGGATGACCAAATCGTCAGCTTACCTGGACCAGCAGCATCTTTGAGGGGTTCCACTTGTTCCAAGGTTGCTTCTTGATAACGGGGAATCTCAGTGGGGAAGTCTTCTGGCAACGGTACTGACTTCTGTTTCTGGGGAGTACTTTGAGGCTTATTCGGAGATGGCCCACTCAAGTTTTTGGGTGGGTTATCTTTCAGTTTGGGGTCTGCTCCCAAAGACCGCTGCAAAGCGTTACCTAGGTTAGTGTTGGCGCAGGCACTCAACAAACCGAGAAGACAAACCGCTAAACTTGCACGTAGGACAGAGTGTGGAAACAGCACGGGCATTGTCCAACAACAGTAGTTACCTTTTAAACTAACGCAAATTCACAAAAGGGCAATCAAGCATGTTATCCTGGCTGAGTTGCCAAACTAGGAAAGATGTTTAGGGCAAGGGCTAGGCCAAAATACCGAGTATTGTCAATTTAAATGTCAATTTAAATCTTGTATGGATGCACAGAAAAAGAAATTAGCAGCACCGAGTGAATCTTCTGAATCTGTTCAGGAGCAGCAAGCAGATGCTCAGGGTCAACAACCGGACAAGGGTGGCACGCCATTTTGGAAGCAAGTACAGGAAAATTTCCAAATTATTGCGATCGCACTAGCCTTAGCTCTATTGATTCGAGTATTTGTGGCAGAACCTCGCTACATTCCCTCGGATTCCATGTACCCGACGTTGGGAGTAGGCGATCGCTTAGTGGTCGAAAAAATCTCTTACCGTTTCCATACCCCAAGAGTCGGTGACATTATTGTGTTTGAACTACCGCCACAATTACAAATTTTGGGTTACTCAAAAGACCAAGCTTTCATCAAGCGGGTGATTGGCACATCGGGTGATACGGTTCAAGTCAAAGATGGCAAAGTTTATCGCAACGGTACTCCTCTAGAGGAGGACTACATTGCCCAACCTCCCCATTATCAGATGGGGCTGGTGCAGGTGCCAGAAGATCAGCTATTTGTGATGGGAGACAACCGCAACAATAGCAACGATTCCCATGTTTGGGGTTTTCTAGGTAAAGACAAAGTCATTGGTCGTGCCTGTTTCCGTTTTTGGCCACTTAGTGACCTTGGTTCGATCTGAACTATAGCAGTTTTCAATTGGGTGAGGTACGTAAGTATTCAGCCGTCAGCTGTCAGCTGTCAGCTGACGGCAGTAATTACCATTACCCATTACCCATTACCCATTACTAATATTAAGGTTGTGTGAACTTAAGCCCTCTACGGATTTCGTAACTTACTATAAGTTTAACTAATCAATTTTACTACTTAGGGCTGATGGGAATTAGATGGTAAACCTATATAGCAAGGGAAGTATAGTTTAGGACATAGTCTTTTGGTTGAAAGGGACTTCGGAGCAGGGAGCAGAGAGCAGAAGATGTCTTAAGCTTTACTTCGACTGCTATATAATTTCGTTCAACTAATCATGCTTGCTGTTCAAGCTAATTTTTTCAAGCCTTGAGATCACAAAGCTAAATTTAATCGACATCAGGGCTTACTTTCTAAGTAAGCGCTATAGTTAAGTATTAAAGTTTAGCAATCATTTATCAATAGTTATTAATTATTATAAGCAAAACTTATAATTCAATAAAATAATGATTTTGTGAATCCTACCGATTCATAGTTTCGGAGAGAGAAAAATCTAGTTAAATTTAATGAATATAAACATAAGCAAAAGGTAAATAATTTTCTCGTTTGTAGGTTTACTATAAGCATTCAGCCGTCAGCTTTCAGCTTTCAGCTGCTGCCAAGGATTCATAGTCTTGGGCTGATGGGCTTTTCCCCAGACTTTGAATTCTCTAAAATCTCGAATGCTTAAATTCTACCGTTTGAGGTTTATTTTAAGCATTAGGCTGACCGCTGACGGCTGATAGCTTAATGCTTAGGATTTACTGATCTTACTTTGGAGTAGTTTATTGATATCAAGTCCGGTAGCATCAGTATTGTCTAAAACAAGAGTATTCAAGGAAAAAGGGCACAAAAAAGCCGACTATAAACCAGGGAATCAAACGGACTTGATATCAAATTTCAGAGTAAGGTCACTGTCTACATCTAAGAGTTGCAGCATAAAACTATCATGAAAAAATTACCAATAGCTATGGCTGGGGCAGTAGTTTTTAGCCTAGGAACAATAGGAACAGCTCAGGCGGCATCCTTCCTCTCTA
Source organism: Moorena sp. SIO3B2 (assembly GCF_010692525.1). Taxonomy (NCBI): domain Bacteria; kingdom Bacillati; phylum Cyanobacteriota; class Cyanophyceae; order Coleofasciculales; family Coleofasciculaceae; genus Moorena; species Moorena sp. SIO3B2. Next base: position 44,382 of record NZ_JAAHHE010000038.1, on the reverse strand, counting down.
CTTCCAATGGACAAGTTGGAAAAATCGATACTTCAACCGGAAAATTCACACCATTGAACAGCGACGGTATCCCCTTTTTTGATATAGCTTTATCAAATAGTGGGGAGCTATTTGGTGTCACTCCCAGCGCTTTGTATAGTATTGATAAAAGCACGGGTTTATCCTCCCTAATTGGCTACCTTTTTGCGTTTATAAATGCTTTAGGGTTTTCTGATGATGATAACGTGCTTTACGGCGCTGGAGATGATAGTTTTTATACTATTGATACCTCTAGTGGTGCTGCATCATTAGTGGCTACAATTCCTAACTTCAACAGCAGTGGCGACATAGCATTCGATTCTGTAAATAATCAATTTTTTGCCACATCACTCTCTGTTGACGGCAGCTCTGACATCTTGTTCTCTATCGCTAATGACGGTACAGCTACTGAGATTGGTAGTATCGGCTTTAGGGATATATTTGGCTTGTTCTTTGAAAATGGAACCTTGTTCGGTTACACAGCTGATCGACAACAGATCACCATCGATCCAACCACAGGAGCAGGTACTTTTAGTCAAAATGTCGCCTTCGGGGGTATTAATAGGATCTTTGGAGCAGCAGCTGTTTCTAAGACTACTGTTCCTGAACCGATGTCGGTGCTAAGTCTGCTAGCAGTAGGAGCCTTTGGTGCCAGTGTGCTCTCTAATCACAAACTGTAATAGCAACGCTATAGTTAAAAGCTATAGTTAACTGTTGATGATTCACGGTAACCAACCTACACTCTCCTACCCTGGTGAGGGTAGATTGGTTACCCAACCACTGAGATCCACTGCTAAGGTTTGACCCAACTTGAGTAGGGGGCTTGGGGAAAGTGAAGTACTAAGGGAAGCACTGGAGGTACACATGTTACATAGCCAGGGATAGCTGCCATTGCTATCACTATCTTTACTATCTTTCTTTAAGTCTTGGCTTTGGATCAGCTGAGGCAAAAGTTGGTTATGTAAGTACTGCAAGTAAAGTTCTTGGCAACGATCTAAGGATAAGCTTAGATTGAGCTGATTGCCTAGATCAATCATTTTGTCTAGCCGTTGAATATCGACTTCCACTTCCTCTGGGTTGCTATCGTAAAGAATTTGCCAGAGCGTACGCAAAATTAACTTTTCTAAGGTTTGCTTGACTTCTAGGGTATTCAACTGACAGTGGAGATGATTCGCTGCTATTGCGATCGCTTCTAACTCTGCCAAGCTACTCCATACCACCTGCTGATCACTGCTATCACTATCTAATGCCCTAATCACAGTAATACACTGATTGGATATAGCAATTTCTGCTGCTACTTGCAACTCCTTGGGAACAGATAACCCACCCTGATGGAAAGCCATCAAGGCTCTATAGTTATCCCGATAAACCTGGGTATAGAGCTGATCCAAACGGGTCAAGGTTTCCTGGCTCAACAGCTGCATAATCCGGTGTCGCTCTTCAGCAAACAGATGCTGCAAATTAAAATGTTGCTGCCCAAACAGCTGATTCATTACCAAAATTGTGTGGGCTGCACTGCCTTGGTCTAGGGCATTAAATAATGTGTCCAACCGCTGGCGGTAGCCTCGACATTCAGCAAGGGGTTGAATACAGCAGTGGAAGTCCCAACCACCTAGGTATAGCAAGGCAAACACAAAATCATCACTTTCCCTAGTTATTTCAGAAACCAATTGTAACTGTCCCACAGCTAGGGTTAATGCCCCGATTCGTTTTAGCTGGTAATATTGCTGATGGGCATAGTAACAGTAGATTTTGTCTTCTTGGGAATAGTTGTTAAATAGGGAAGTAATGGCATAGTCTGCTACTACTTGCTTCCAGCTAACGTGGGCTGACACCACTAGTTGGCGATAAATCTGGTCACCAGTTTTAAAGCATTCCACATTACTGGGTGCTAGAGCAAGGCGTTGGATAAATTCTTCTTGCAGTTGGACTTTAGCAACATCACCAGCTAACTCGATAGCACGGGCAGCATACCGCAGAATCTGAACCCCTTCTGGACGGGAGATTTCCTCAAAAAACCAACCACAACTGGTATACATCAGCAGAGCATGACGCTGCATTTCCAGGAGTCGTAAGGCATCCACTTGTTGGGCTTGAGCCAGTGGGTGAGTACTATGACGCTCCAGAAAACTTTCCACATTGGCTGGGGAACGGTTCTGAACCACTTGGATATACTCATCCCGGGCTAGCCAAGGGTCATGGAAGAATTGGCTAGCAGTCTCTTGATATACCTGAATCAATTCATCCCGTAACCAATCCAGGGCATTCCGCAGGGGACGACGCCACGTTTGGTACCACTTCCCGCCACCACCACAGCCACAATCATCTTGCCAACGGTCAACCCCATGGGAGCAACTCCAGGCTGTTACTGGCTTCAGTACCACTTCCCAGGTGGGCGGATTAAAGCTAAGGTAGTGGGCAAAGTTGGTTACTGTCCAGTTGCGCTGGGGAAACTCATGGGTAAAAGCGTAGGCAATACACTTCTCAGTGCCTGTTTTGTGATGGCCAAAGGTTTCCCCATCCGTTGCCACAGCAATCAACTGGGCACTGCGATGATCCCCACGTACTGCTTGACCCAAACGCTTGGCGAAGTGTTCAGTACTGCTGAGTAAATCATTGAAGCCCATATCTCTGGAGATTGGGCCATCATAGAAAAAGATATCAATAAATTTGCCATTTTTGAGGAAGCAACGGTAAGGCCGAGTAGGGTCAATCTGAGCACCTCCCACTTCCTGCCATGGAGAATTACTATTGTGTTCACTGGTGAGTTCAGTGGGAATTGGGCGGCAACGTTGAGCTTGGGCAGGGGCTAGGATAATAAAGCGAATATCTTCTGCTACCAATGCTTCCAAGGTGGGATAGTCTACTGCCGTTTCCGCCAGCCACATCCCTTCGGGTTCACGACCAAAGCGGGAACGGAAGTCCGCTTTTCCCCAACGGATTTGGGTGTATTTGTCCCGTTCATTGGCTAAGGGAAGGATGATGTGGTTGTACACTTGAGCGATCGCATTTCCGTGACCATTTAAGCGATCGCAACTCTTCTTGTCCGCTTCCAGAATCCGCTGATACACTTCCACATCGTAATTTTCCAGCCAGGACATTAACGTTGGACCAATATTGAAGCTCAAATACTCATAGTTATTGACAATATCTATTACTTCTCCTTGGTCATTTAATACCCTAGCAAAGGCATTGGGGCGGTAGCACTCATAGTAAATCCGTTCGTTCCAGTCATGAAACGGAGCAGCAGTAGGCTGACGCTCAATCGTATCTAGATCAGGGTTTTCCCGAGGCGGTTGGTAGAAATGACCGTGGATAGTAATATAGACACCTGTGGCAGGATCTAGGGGGTCGTTGTTGAGCGTCGAGTAGTGTTTGATCTTGGCAGTGGACTTAGCAGTGGACTTTATTTCCTCAGCTTGTAACACTAGCAGTTCAGCTACTGAAGTCATGGGAATATGCATTCAAAAAACAGCAACACAGCTCACCCAACCCGATAACTTCATGTTTGGGACCCGGAGCGCGAATACCCTTGAGCAAACTTATACTGGTTTGGCAGTAACGAACAAAAGTAGCGGATAGTTGGGACAGCGGATAGTTGGGACAAACGTTAAATGCTTAACACAATGATTAATTCAACCGCAAGGTTTAATTCAAGTAACTCCAATCAGTTTATGCAAATTGCGGTAATCTTATCAATCTTCACCAGATCATAGCAAATTTCTATGGTTAAAAAATATACCCTAGGACTGATGCGCTTGAGGAATCGTTGAGTTCTGAAAAGCTTTATTGAGCACACCAGGGACAGAGTAAGGTACTTGACTATCTAATTTGTGTATATCAGTTGATCGGCTAACACCCATGTAAATTGAATTTGTTCATGTTATAGCAGAAGTCAGAAGTCAGAAGTCAGAAGTTAAACTCAAGCCAAACTGTAGTTTGAGACTTTTGTCATGTCCTAATTACCCTGGCGACTGCTATATCAAAGAAACCGTCAAACCATCTGCCCACCTCCGTATCTCCCCATTTCCCCATCAGTCTCAACCCAAAAATTAAGTGCGTGACAGCTTAGGGGCGTGACAGCTTAGGGAGACGGGGGGATGGGAAGAGGGATTGACCAAGCCCCTTGTAATACTGCCCTAGTCCCTGAAACTAACTAGAATAGTCAGGACTTACGCGGTTAAGTTGATTTCGCCCCGCTAGCACCCCAATTATGGGGCGGGTAATGATGTCAAAGTCCCCCAGAATTGGGAGACCAACGGGGGCAAATGCGTAAGTCCTCATAGTAATTCTTTTGAGGTAAAGAAACCTAAATGCTCACCAAAAACCAAATTTTGTCAATTTTGCTAGTGTTTATTCCCATTTCAGTAGCCGCTGAATTTCTAGAGTGGAACTCGGCAGTTATCTTCATTACCTCTTGCTTAGCAATTATTCCTTTAGCAGCATGGATGGGAACAGCCACAGAAGAAATTGCTGTGGTGCTCGGTCCAAACCTAGGAGGGCTATTAAATGCCACCTTTGGCAATGCTACAGAATTAATCATTGCCCTAATTGCCCTCAATGCTGGGTTAGTAGAAGTGGTTAAAGCGACCATCACTGGCTCCATCATCGGTAACCTACTCCTAGTGATGGGATTTGCGATGCTGCTGGGTGGATTGCGTTACAAAGAACAGGAGTTTCAGCCCATTGTGGCGCGGGTGAATGCCTCTTCAATGAACCTAGCGGTGATTGCCATGTTGCTACCGACAGCAATGGATACCACATCTATTGGTATTCCTCAATCTACATTACAACAGCTTTCAGTAGCAGTTGCCCTGGTTTTAATTCTGGTTTATGGGCTAACTCTGTTATTTTCCATGAAAACCCACACCTATCTGTTTGATGTAGGCATGGCGGAAATGGAGTTAGAAGAAACAGATCACGGTGAAATTGCCAGTTCCGAATCTAAACATCAACCTAATATTTTGTTGTGGGTAGGAGTCTTGGTAGTGGTTACCCTGCTAGTAGCTCTAGAATCAGAACTTTTGGTGGATAGCTTGGAATCTGCCACATCACAGTTAGGACTAACAGCCCTGTTTACCGGAGTAATTTTACTCCCCGTAGTTGGTAATGCAGCAGAACACGCCACTGCGGTAACTGTCGCCATGAAGAATAAGATGGATCTCTCAGTTTCGGTAGCCGTAGGGTCTAGTCTGCAAATTGCCCTATTTGTTGCCCCAGTGTTAGTGCTAGCTGGGTGGTTTATGGGTCAGCCCATGGATTTGGATTTTAATCCCTTTGAATTGGTAGCAGTAGCCGTAGCTGTGTTGATTACTAATTCAATTAGTTCTGATGGTAAGTCCAACTGGCTCGAAGGAGTTTTGCTATTAGCAGCTTATGTCGTCTTAGGACTAGCGTTTTACTTCCATCCAGTGGTTGAAGGATTGGGTTGAGTTAACGCCTAGTGTGTAGAGTTTGACCGTTGAAGGTGATGATGAACAAAGGGATGCTCGCCCGGTCGTAGCTACGGGAAGGCAAATTTCAAGTGAATAAACTTGTCAACATCCCTGTTATCCCAGAAAAATCTGGCTATATTAAAGCTAGAGGGGTCGAATGTCAATGATAAATCGGTTTGATTTGTAAGACAAATTGATTGGTAAGAAAAATAATCATCTAATCCACCCCTTTAGCCTTTGCCCTTTGCCCTTCATCCACCCATCTAGCTTGAGATTAACCGAGCACGCTGATGGGATGGATGAGCCCCTGAGGACATTAAGCCGAGATGCTGGAAGCCGAACAGATATTACATGAGCGCTATCAACTCAAGCAACAACTGGGACATAATGCTGGACGACAAACTTGGCTAGCTGAGGATCTAGGAGTGTCACCTCCAGAATTGGTAGTTGTTAAACTGCTGGCATTTGGTGGTGACGTTAATTGGGACGATTTAAAACTCTTTGAGCGAGAAGCACAGGTGCTTAAACAGCTCAATCATCCCCGGATTCCCAAGTATCTTGATTATTTTAACATTGATGACCGAGTACTCTGGTTTGGCTTGGTACACAACTATATCCCTGGCTCCTCCCTCAAGGAACAACTAAATCAAGGTAAACGATTTACAGAAGGGGAAGTGCGCCAAATCGCTGTGGATGTGCTGAAAATTCTTGAATTTCTCCATCAGCTGAATCCAGCCGTACTGCACCGAGATATTAAGCCTAGCAATCTAATTTTAGGGGATGATGGGCAGATTTATGTCATCGATTTCGGGTCAGTGCAGGATCGGGCATCCCAAGAGGGCGCGACATTTACGGTAGTGGGAACCTATGGTTACGCCCCCATGGAACAGTTTGGTGGTAGGGCAGTACCAGCATCGGATTTGTATGGCTTAGGGGCGACGTTGATTCATTTGCTCACCAGGACTGCACCCGCTGACTTGCCCCAGCGGAATTTGCGCATTTGCTTTAAAGACCAAGTCAACCTCAGTGCTAACCTGATTAGCTGGATTCAGAAGCTGACCGAACCGGCTCCAGAGCAACGCTTCAAAAGTGCGTCTGAAGCAATTCTAGCCTTAGAGTTGGGCATGACACTTAATACTCCCAAAAACAACAAACTGAGCAGACCCACCCAAGCCACCTTTGTGAATAATTCAGGTCAAGGGGGTGTATTGGATGATGGAGTACCGGTACCAGATGAAATCAAAGGCTGGAACTGGGGGGCTTTTTTGATACCTTGGTTTTGGTCTATGACGAATAATGTTTGGATTGGACTGATAGCCTTTGTGCCTCAAGTTGGTTGGTTTATGGCGATCGCGCTCGGTGCCAAGGGAAATGAATGGGCTTGGAAAAGTCGTCGCTGGCGGAGTATCGAACACTTCAAAGCTCACCAAAGAGGCTGGGCAATCGCGGGCATTGTCTTTCTTTTTGGCTTACCATTGAGCGTGATATGTTTGATACTTCTCTTGGCCTTTATCTATGATTTTTAATACGGAAAGGATCTAGCTTGCCCCTTCGCGCTGGTAAAAGTTGAACTCAAACATGCCAAGACTTCTAACAGAAATATCCCAGTATAATTGTCAAGAAACAGCAGTATTTATCGCAGTATGTATCAAAGATAATAACGGACCATTCTGCTCTGTGCCACTAACAGCTAATTCGCTATGACACAAGTAAACCCGCTCTGTAACTCTACCGAATAAATCTCGCAAAATTCGCTCTAATCGCTGTTGATCAGCTTGGACTTTATCTTCCTCTGTCCAAGGACGTCCAGACCATTCCTTTAGAAAAAGATGAGCTCCGAAAAGGGTAGCTGCACCACCACTGAGCCAGAGGGAAGAACCTGCATCTAACCAAAAGTGCCAACGGTGGCAGCGGCGAGCGGCACGGTATTGGAAAATAGTAGCGAGGGTAACGCCATTGGTAGCTGTGGGTAGGCGGCGGACGGGATAGGGATTAGCAGTAACGGTGCCACGACGTAGCATCAGAATGAATTGGGCGATAGTTTGGGTGGAACGCTGACGGTTAGACGGTTGTTGGTTGGTTTGGCTCGAATCATTCACCTTCAACTCTTTCCCCAAGCGTCCATTCACTTCCCAGTAGTGTTGAGCGGTTTCCATCAGTTCCCGCAGTGCTGCTAGCTGGTCATAGGCGAGATTAGAACCATGCCACAAAAATTTCTGAATGGCGCGGTCGAAAACTACCAGGCACGAAGGAATCAGACCCTGTTGTTGTTGCTCCCGCTGTAGTTCTAACCATTGGAAAATCTCTGAGTAGGCAGTTGTTGCCTGATGCCCTAACCTATCCCAACGAGGAAACGACTCCACTGGTAACAGACGAGGTTGCTCAGGATCAGGAGCATAGCAGTGATCCGCTAATAAACCAGCACGGACAGGATCAATTAGGGTTGCCGGTTGCAGATTTGAACCCTCAACCTTCAACCTTTCAACATTCAACCTTTCAACCTTCAACCTTTCAACATTCAACCTTTCACCCTTCAACTCCTGTACTTGTGGTTGGCTACTGAGTACTACCAACATTTGTGCGATCGCATCTCGATTCACTAACCGTCCCAAGCCAGGATACACTAGCGCTAGTAGGGTTAGTAATCCCTGAATCATCGGTGAGCTAATTAATGGACGCTGGTCGTTGAGGGGTTCTACGGCAATGCCTTCCTTAGTCAGGATTTCCGTTAAGGTGTAGCGTGCGATCGCATCTAGACCTGGAGCAATGATCGCAATTTCACCAGGCTGCACTTGCCCAGACTTGACCGCTTGACTTATCACCCCAGCCGTTTGCTGCAACAGTTGAGCGCGGGAGGTAGTTTGAATCGATTGGATAGACTCAGGTAGACCTTCAATAAACATGGAATTACTAATTAATTCCACTACTGTGTTTGCCAATTCATCTCGAAAAGCATCAACAGATAAATCCGGTAAGATTTCCACCAAGCAACGGGATGCCAAATCCGCTAGATAATTCGGGTCAGCATTAAGTCCCAAGCGTACCTGTCCATTAGGATTAAAGCTAAAAGCTCCCACAGCCCCTTGATTGAGTAGAGTCTCAAATAAATCCCGAGCGATCGCGGGATAGTCATCCACATCATCCGCCAGCACTGCCTGATAGCGCTGCTGCAAATACTGCTGATAAGTGGGGTCTGGCAACAAATACCGCCAATACAGTTCAGCAATAATCCCGTAGGTTAATAATCCCCTTTCTAGACACCAGCTTCGCCACTCTAGCAAAAGCTTTCCCACAGTTGACCAAAGTTCCGGGTTTCCTTCCTCCTCTGGAATCCCGACCGTTAACATGTGGGGAATGTCTTCAACAGGTATCCCACTCACTGCTGCTAATTGTAACAAGTCCAGGAGCCGACGAACTCTAGTGTAATCATTCCCCCCTGGCAGTTGTAGTAGATCATTATCCAGGTCAGTACGCCAGTGCTGGGTGGCTAAGTCCTGCTCAGTCTCAGGACGCAATCGCAACGGAAACTGTGCCTTGAAGTCCAATCGCCCAATTAACAAGGGCCAAAATAGCATTACCTCATCTTGAAAAAAACCTAAAGGTGTCTTGGAAAGTACGGGATACCGTCCCCGGATTACCTCTGTCAGCCGATCCGCCAACTCACGCCGATTATCGTCATTAGCCGCAAACACCAAAATTCCTGGGGCTTTTGAGGGGGTTCTTTGATATCTTGAACTCGACTTTGGGTTTGACCAATCCAGTCCTCCTTCAACCCATTGGTAAAACTGACTCACAAGGCGAGTTGTTTTGCCAGTGCGAGTTGAGCCAATTATCCACAGTGAATTTTGAACCACGGAATTTTTCTTTAGGTAATTTGTTATCATACCACATGAACTAGGATGTAAGAGTTCTAGGAATAATTAGGTGCAAGAGCGCACCCCTGAGATGTTCAGAGTATGAACCTAAAGAATTGAATGAATCTTCAAACAATCTTACGCACAGCTAGACAATGGTTCTTCAATACACCAGAGAGAGCCTTGGATCAGGCATACAAAGCGGCACTAAAAATTAAAGCGATTGAAGATGAATATTTTGGAGGTAAAAAAATCTCCGCCGATACCAGTCAATATAGTAACAGCGTTATTGCCTATTTTGAGGCAGAAATTAATAAATATATAAAGACTATCAACCTTAGACTAGCAGAATTTAAAACCAGTCGTTCTGTTATAATAAATTCTGAATTAACTGGATCTAATCCTCTCGAAACTAGTCAACAACAAGCTAGGGAAAATTCTCGGTTATCTGAGTCAATCGACCTCAGCGATCAGCAGTCAATACTTATTGAAAAATTAAATTTTATTGATGAAATTATCAACAAGTATGATCCACCAAAACCCGAAAAATCCACCGCAGCCTTGATTCCCATAGACCAAAAGCCAGATAATCAGATTACTAACGCCAGTCCAAGAGAAGTTGTCAAGCAAAATTCCAATCTTAGAGAAGCTGCTTATTTGGAATCAGACAACAATTCATCTCGAAATAATCAAGGAGCTAACTCCAAAAAAATAACCGATAAAACCGGTGTATTACCTAGGTCAATTGTAGGGACAGTAAAAAGAATTCAGCAGGAACTCGATCCACGAGCCGAAGAGAAAGTTGTCAAAACCTTTCGTCGGTCTCAACGTAAAACCGTAATCTCTATTAAATTTATCCTAATTTTAACTATTGTTCCTATTTTAACTCAGCAAATTTCTAAAACGTTTTTAGTTAGTCCCATAGTTGAACACTTTAGAAGTAGCCAGGAATCAGCTATTTTTTTAAATTATGAGATGGAAGAAGAAGCTCTGATAGAGTTAAAAAAATTTGAAGAAGAACTCCACTTTAGAAGCTTACTGGGATTTACTCCTAAACTATCTGAGGAGGAGATGAAAGAAGAGATTAAGCATAAAGCTAATGAACTGGCAGAAGACTATCATAATCAAGGGTCCAATGCCATTAAAAATATTTTTGCTGACATTATAGCTCTAGTTGCTTTTGCCTTAGTTATCATGAACAGCAAACGAGATATAATTATTTTAAAATCTTTTATGGATGATATTATCTATGGACTTAGTGATAGTGCCAAAGCGTTTATCATTATTTTGTTTACCGATATGTTTGTAGGATTCCACTCTCCCCACGGTTGGGAAGTAATCCTAGAAGCCGTATCCCGACATTTAGGAATACCAGAAAGTCGAGAGTTTATATTTTTGTTCATTGCCACATTTCCAGTTATCTTGGATTCGGTTATCAAATATTGGATTTTCCGCTATCTGAATCGGATATCTCCTTCAGCAGTAGCTACCTATCGCACCATGAATGAATAATAATATAGCAGTCGAAGTAAAGGTTAAAAAATGTTTCTGTTCCCAGATCCGCTGTTCCCTGTTCCCTATTCCCTACTCCCTACTCCCTCACCCAATTCACAACTGCTATAGCAGTTTTGGCAATCTTCAAACTTTCCAACTTACAACTTGAGCATAGAGATAAGCGATTGTTTCAGACATGATTGACCGCACTCCTTGACTAGAAACCCACCACTGTTTTGCTTCATAGTCAAGGGAGTTAGCGGCTATTGCTCCAACTTTAACCTCAGGAGCAAGAACTTGCTTAAATAGCATCCAACTTCTGCGAGTATGAACATCAAATGAATAAAGATTAATAGACTTGATTGATTTATCTGAGGTTAATAGCCACTCCCGTAACGCCTGAGCCGATGCTAACGTACGATTGACATTAACATCTGGTGCTGGAACAGCAACTAGTTTATCTGGCTCAACACCCAGTGCGATACACGTTGCCGCAGTCAGTTCAGCATAGGTTTTATACTCTGACAGATAATATCCTTTACGCAGAGGAGGGCCGGTGGTGATCAATTTTTGATAATTACCCCGATAAAATTCTTCGATGGCACCTTTTAAGGCATAGTCCGGTAGCCATCCTTCTACTACTAATGCATCAGCGTTAATCGGAGACTTAATCGATAAAAATGGGTGGATATGAGTTAACATAAAAAGACTGCAAGTAATAATCAAAAAAGTATTCACAAACCATCCTTGAACCGTTAAAACCCACTGTTTTCGCCTACATACTAAACGCATGATTGGGACTTTTAATGAAAAATTATCTCGTCAATAGTCACTAGTCATTAGTAACCACAAATAAATGATATTGTGGTCACTAATGTACGGTATAGTCTACGGTATAGAAAACCGTGGTCACCTAATCACTGATGACTAATAATCACTGATGACTAATAAGGTCTAGAGCATCTCACTTTTCTATTACTTACCAATCAAAGTCCCATCTGTCCGGATTATTTAAAAAAGGATTATAGTCAGTCCCCTTGCTTCCTTCGTTTATAGTATTGTTTTTTGGTAATTGACTAATGACTAGCAGCTTATTAATTCTCTACAGGTTTGTAAGCATTCAGCCGTCAGCTGTCAGCCGTCAGCTGTCAGCCGTCAGGTTAAAATAAACCTCAAACAGTATAATTTAAGAGTTCGAGATTAATGAGAATTTCAAGTCTGGGGAAAAGCTGATCATAAGCATATGCGCTACGGGCACGCTACTTGAGGTGCGGTCAAGCGGTCAGCCGTGAGCCTAAGGCTCACGCTGCTTGAGGTGCTTAATTTTATCCAAAAGCGGTTCGGTGTAGCGTGGCCTTAGGCCAATGGCTGATAGCTGATAGCTGATAGCTGATAGCTGATAGCTGATAGCTGATAGCTGATAGCTGATAGCTATTAGCTATTAGCTTACAGACGCTTCTTTTTGAGATACTCAAAAACCGACTTATCACCAATATCATCGGGAATCGGTTGCAATAGTTTACGCAGGGCAAACACCATAAACAAAACCGCCCATAGTCCTAATAGAATCATCTCCCAATCTGTAGACCAAAATCCAACGATATGTCCCAGTAACAGCATGGGTACTAGGGGAGTTAGGAATTTAGTTTCCAAGCGATTAAAGCAAAATGCTTCCTTGAAATAAATTCCGGTTAACGCTGCAAAGGTAAAACCAATTCCGAATAGAGAAATAGGATGGTTATAAATGTATATAGCAAGGGGCTCATTGCTGGAAAATGCCAGTACAATGGCGGAAATGCAACCAATGCCCCAAAAGATTTGTAGTAGGCGGTGCAGGGGGGCTAGATAAATATGAATAGTGACTAAGCTAACCCCTAGGGCAAGGCAGAATAAGCCATAAAGAGGAGTCAGGACATTTAAAATACTTGGGCTAGCTCCCCGCAATAGAATTAAATTACTCGCGATCGCAAAGCTCAAGGCTGCTACCACTAAGCCAGCGCGGTAGATAACTACGCCAATGCGATCGCTTTCGGTAATGGTAAATTCGCCAAACTGACCTTGGTAAACTACTGGTTCAGATGGTTGTAGTGATGTGGTCATAATATCCTGGAAAGGAACTCTGTACTAATTAACATTTTAATTTTTAATGCTTAATTCCACTGTATCTCCCCAATCCAGCTGTAATTGAGACTTAGCACTCCCACCGTTAACAGCGATTTCCACCCAACCATGACTACCAATTAGGGCAACGTACTCTCCAAGTGGGCAATTGCTGTAGGTTTGAGTATGGGGGATAATGCGATCGCTTATCTTAACCGACCAAATTTTGCCATCAACCTCAGCTCCTGGGATATTGGTGATTAAATTACCAAAATGGTCAACATATTGGATAGAACCAATAATCCCATCATCGGTTAGTCTTTTTATTGGCATATCTAGTGTTACCAAAGTGTTTGGCTCAATTACCTCTCCCAACCTTTCGATTGGTAAGCCACTAGCCAAGTGAGCTCCAACACTGGCAAAGATATCTCGACCATGAAACGTAGTGCTAGGATTTCTAGTGCGCCAGTAGTCTGAGTTGCTTAGCTCAACTGCTGCCATGAGTGGGTATTGCTCTAAAACTCCACTGAATAGCCCATTATCTGGACCGACCAAGAAACCCTGTGAGAGTTGGATAGCGATCGCTCTGCGGTGACTGCCGACTCCTGGATCAACCACCGCCACATGAACTGTCCCTGCTGGAAAGTAGGGATAGGCATTGAGCAAATTAAACCGAGCAGCGGCTAGGTTTTGAGGGGGGATTTGGTGAGTCAGGTCTACTATAGTCAAAGTTGGGTTAACTTGGGCAATGACACCCTTCATCACACCCACATAAACATCTTGTAAGCCAAAATCACTCAGGAGAGTAATAATCCGATTCTGAGGCATGGTTATCTCAAATCCAGTTGACTGATTATCATATCCCTTCTGGGGTAATGAGGCAGAATTGCTATGAGCTTCAAGGGCTTCCAACTTTAAACCTTAAACTTTCAACTTTCAACTTTCAACTTTCAACCGTCAACCGTCAACCGTCAACCGCTTATTAAGGCTGAAGTATGAAGTATGACCTATGAAAGCTCAAGCTCAAAGCTCAAGGCTGAACGGATGAGTTAGGATAAGGATTAAATTCAATACCACTTAAGAAGGCTAATCTACCCTAGAGCAAAGGTTCACTAATCATGTCTATGGACACATTACTAACTGAGGTATGGAAAGCTTGGCATAGCAACAATGACTGGATGGCTTGGAATTTGTTTCTAGCATCAATACCATTAGCTCTAAGTTTTTGGCTATTCCGCAGTAAATCTGGCTTACACTCCGGATTATGGTGGATAGGTTTAGCAGTTTTTATCCTATTTTTGCCCAATGCGCCCTATCTGCTCACCGATGTGATTCATCTAATTCAAGCCATTCGCAGGAATTACTCAGTATGGACAATTACTCTAGTTGTTATTCCCCAACATCTGCTAGTTATCCTAACCGGTTTTGAAGCTTACGTTCTATCTGTGATGAACCTAGGTGAGTATTTGCAGCGGCGAAGGTTAGGAAAGTTGATCTCCTCAGCTGAGTTAATTACTCATGCTCTGTGCGCCTTTGGTATTTATCTAGGACGATTCCAACGGTTCAACAGCTGGGACTTGGTTGCTCAACCCAATACCTTAGCTAAGGGCATGATTAATGATTTAACCTCGAAAGGTCCACTACTAGTGATGGCCGTAACATTCGTGGTGCTGACAGTATTTTACTGGATGATGAAGCAAATAACCTTAGGAATTATGATCAGAATGCGCCACCAACGTTCTGGCAGCGCAGCTTCTGGATAATAGATTCACAGCGTGCAAGGTTTTACGGCTGATTACATTCAGCCTTTTCTTGACTGACATCTGGCGGAGTATAGTTTTCCCTGTTGTGGTAGATATAGCCGTTAGGTTCGTTTTTGAAGATTACACCATTGGTAACTAACCCCAGAACATTTTGACCTGAGCTGTTGAGAATTTCCTTAGCCGCATTAGCGCTTGCAGAATCTACCTTTTCAGGTCGGGCCACCAGCAAAATGCCGTCAGCCATTTTGCCCAAAATTGGGGCATCAGCCATACCAGCTAATGCTGGAGTATCTAAGATAACGCAGTCATACTCTTGTGAGAACTTCTCCATCAGTGAAGCCATCTTCTGAGAGTCCAGAAGAGCCACAGGATTTGGAGGGATGACCCCAGCCATCAGAACATCAAGACCAGTCATTACTTCCTGTTTAGCCTGATCAAATTGAGCCTCACCCACGAGAATATTACTTAAACCCACTGAGTTAGTTAGTTCCCACAGATGATGTTGAGATGGATAACGCAGATCAGCATCGATTAGTAACACCCGACGTCCTACTTGAGCCATAGCTGCAGCTAAATTAGCACAGACATGAGACTTGCCTTCCTTAGGAACACAACTGGTTACTACAATCGATTGCAGTGGTCGATCAGAACTGATAAATTTCAGATTGGCTTGCAGAATTTGATAGGCTTCACCGATGACAGAGCGGGGCAAATCTCTCGGAAAAATGGGGAAAACATTCTGTTGAGAAAATCCACCAAAATAGCTTGTACTGACCAGCTTGCCGTAGTCTGGAATAACCCCTAACAACGTATATCTGAACAACTCTTTTAACTCTTTGAGCGTATGAACCGATCTGTCTAAGAGGTCGAGCAAGAAAGCCGTAGCGATCGCAACTAAGATACCAGCAAAGGCTCCCCCTGCCAGGATCAGGTTGGTTGGGATCGGAATCGGGTTTTCAGGAACGATAGCCTCTGAAATAACACGGGCATTACCTACATTTTGATTTTCCGCAACTCGGGTTTCTTGTAGTTTGCTTAACAAAATTTGGTAAGTTGCTTGTGCAGCAGCTACCCGTCGCTCCAGTTCCCGCTGATTCTGCTCTAGTCTCGGTAGGACTCTAGACCGCTGTTTGTAAGCCGACTGAGTATTGGTCAGAACAGCTAGCTGGCTAGTCAGCCCTAAACGCTGTACCTCGGACTGAACCAGTTCTGCAGTCAGTTGTTGCTGGATCGGTCCAAACTCTAACAAACTATTAACCGGTGGCGCTGGTTGTTGGCTACCAATGACCTGTGCTATTCGCTCTTGTAGTAGTTCTAATAGTGCAGCTTCCTGAAGAGCCAACTTAGCCACTGTCGGGTATTCATCGTTGAAGCGGGTGCGCTCGACTGCTAACTGAGCTTGTACCTCTTGGAGTTGTCTAAGTGCCTCCTGCACCCCAGTAGACTGGTTTAAAGACGTAGCTGCGACAGCTTGCTGTGTATCCAGACCGATCTTATTGCGCAAGCCCTCAGACTGAGCATTTATCTGTGCTAACTGAGCCTGAAGTTGAGAAATTTCGTCGTCTAATTTGGCAATCGACCCGACTGCAATGCTAGCTTCTTGTTGCAGATCTAATATTTTATTAGCTTCTTTGAATCTACGCAAATCCGCTTCTGCTTGGCTGACAGTAGCTTCAACTTTTGGGAGTTGTTTCTCAATAAAGTCACGAGCGGCGACAGCTTCCGCTCGGTTAGTTTGGATATCATTCTCTATGTAAACCCTAATCAGTGTGTTAACGATCTTTTCTGCCCAATTAGCATCAGGGGATTGATAGGAAATGGTTAGGATGTCTGTCCCCAAAATTGGTTTGACACTCAGTCCTCCTAAAATGACCCCAGGAGGGTAAAATTCACCGTTTTCATCCCTGAGGTTGAGAGCTCTGATGGTTTTTTCTATAATTGGTCTGGAACGAATAATTTCTACTTCCGTAGATAAGGGGTCGCTCTGGCGAGCCACATTATCAATCGTGCCAGTTGGATTATCCAACCCGGTCAGAGAAGAGGAATTATCTGTCTTTAACAGCAGTTGAGCTGCTGCTAAATAAACAGTTTTTTGAGAGGAGGCATACCATGCAGCAAGACCGAGAACACCACCAAAGGCTAGGGTAGCTGGCAAAAAGCGCCGTTTGAGAACTAGCCAGTATTTCTGAAAATCTATTTCTTCTGAATAGTCTATAGCTTCCATAATTGCTCAGGAAAAAAGTTTAATACTCACTGCAAAAAAAAATTAGTAGATTACTCACCCTTTTTTCACCGTCAGAAGCTAGGTATTTTTTTTATAAATCTATCTATAGTTAGATGCTATATAAATTAAAACAAATTAGGATGTTGGTTGATTATAGTTGATTAAGTTAGAGTTGTTAACAAGAATAAAAAAAATTTTACTATCATGTATATTTGGTTTTAGTGTTAATTTTATAAGTTTTTATGGTAATGGGTAATAGTTTGGTAGTCATCACAATTCCCCGTTGCCCATTACTAATTACCAAACCTTACACTCTTAATGCTTCCAGACAGGATATAAATTGTCTTTTGATTACTCTTCTACTAAAGTCTGTCTGGCTTTCCCCTTAGAGGGCGAAGTATTTGTATACAAACTGGCACTCTTGGAGCTACTGTTTAAGCTACATATCCAGGTACAAATACTTCGCCCCTACCTAAAATGGGTTTGGGTAGATTTAGCTAGCGTGTTGTCGATACCAGTCGATAGTATTCTTCAACCCCTGCTTAAACTCCATCTGAGCAGTGAAGTTAAACTCCTCCTTCGCTCGTTGAATATCCAGACAACGGCGAGGCTGACCATTGGGTTGATCAGTTTCCCAGACAATTTCTCCCTTAAATTCCATCAATTCGCAAATCAACTCAACTAAATCGCGAATTGAGATTTCATAGCCTGTACCCAAATTAACTGGCTCTGGTTGATTGTAATCCGTGGTAGCCATCACAATACCCCGTGCTGCATCAGTTGAGTAGAGAAACTCACGGGTAGGACTGCCATCACCCCACGCTGGCAATTTCATTTCTCCCTTTTGTTGGGCTTCATAGACTTTACGAATCAGGGCAGGTATTACGTGGGAACTGCTGGGGTCGAAATTATCTTCCGGACCATACAAGTTCACGGGTAACAGGTAGATGCCATTGAATCCATACTGTTGCCGATAGGCTTGTAGCTGGACTAAAAGAGCTTTCTTAGCAACCCCATAAGGGGCATTGGTTTCTTCCGGATAACCATCCCAGAGGTTATCCTCTTTAAACGGTACTGGTGTGAATTTGGGATAGGCACAGATGGTACCAACACAGACAAATTTTTCCACACCAGCTTCATAGGCGGCATGAATTAGCTGAGTACCCATCATTAAATTGTCATAGAATAGCTCAGCTGGCTTTTCTCGATTAAGACCAATGCCACCAACGTGAGCAGCAAGATGAATGATGATATCCTGCTGATCCACAGCTCTTTGACAGTTCTCTAAAGAACGCAGGTCATAATCACGCGATCGCGGAATAGTAATCTTCTGTGCATCCGCTCCAGCTTTACACAACTGATCAACTACCTGACGCCCTAGAAATCCAGCTCCACCAGTAACTAGAATTCTCTTATTACTAAGATCTAAACTTACCATTTATTTGTCATCCTTGCCTAGCTTTTGGAGAACTATCACCGTCTGGTACATCGCAATGCAAGCAGGAATATACTGAGTCATTATTCAACACAAATCCTATCGATCCGGATTTGTGGGTCAGATGTATTGGCTTGCATCACCGATGCTACCTTCATAATCAGTCATAAACTAACGGATTAGTCAACCATCGTAGCTAAGCCTTGACGGATATAGGCTTGATCATTCAAAGGTTGAGTACTTTTGCCGTTAGGGAGCGACAGACCCAAGGCTTGTAAATCCGCTTCTACCATTAAGGCTACCAACTGCTCAAAGGTTACAGATGGCTCCCAACCCAGCTTCTTCTTTGCCTTGGTGGGGTCACCAATAAGTAGATCTACCTCAGCAGGACGCAAATAACGCTTGTCAAACTCCACATAATCATGCCAATCCAGATTGACATATTTGAAGGCAATATCTAAAAATTCCTGAACCGAGTGGGTTTCACCAGTCGCTACCACATAATCATCTGGTTTGTCTTGCTGGAGCATCATCCACATTGCCTTGACATAGTCCTTAGCATAACCCCAGTCTCGCTTAGAATCAAGATTACCCAGGTAGAGTTTTTTCTGCTGACCTCCGACAATTCGGGCAATTGCTCGGGTAATCTTGCGGGTTACAAAGGTTTCCCCTCGACGGGGTGATTCGTGGTTGAATAGTATACCATTGCAGGCAAACATGCCATAGGATTCACGATAGTTTATAGTTTGCCAGTGAGCATACACTTTAGCACAGGCATAGGGAGAGCGGGGATAAAATGGAGTAGTTTCCTTTTGGGGTATCTCCTGTACCTTCCCAAACATCTCAGAAGAACCAGCTTGATAGAAACGCACGTCGATACCGGTGCGCTGACGATAGTCTCGAATCGCCTCCAAGAGTCGGAGAGTACCCATTCCCACCGAGTCAACGGTATATTCTGGGGAGTCAAAACTGACCCGAACATGGGATTGAGCCCCTAAGTTATAAATTTCCAATGGCTGAACCGCCTCTAAGATCCGGCGTAGGGTCACACCATCAGTCAAGTCACCGTAGTGTAAGAAGAACCGTGCGTTTTCATTGTGGGGGTCTACATAGATGTGGTCAATGCGATCTGTGTTGAAGGTGGAGGTCCTTCGGATAATACCGTGAACCTCATAGCCCTTTTCTAGCAACAACTCACTCAAGTAGGAACCGTCTTGACCTGTAATTCCAGTGATTAGCGCTCTCTTTGGTTCCGTCATTTTTTCCTTTTCCTGTAATGTAATGTGGGCAATTTTGGTAGATATTGCTTCCCGAGAAAATCTCCCATGCAAACTTCCCAGTTTGCATGGGAGTGAATCATCACCACGTTAACTCAAAAATTTATTTGTGGCTGTAGTGAATTTACCGTAAATAACCTCTCAGCCAAAATTTCACATATTCTCCACAGAAAGTTCAAAATTATCGATTAATACAATTCTTTAAAGAATAAAATAGTGTTGACGTAAATAAAATTTTGCGCTACAAAGTTGGTAGTTGCTTTTTTTTGACGAACCGATAAGGATGTTTGTGATTTTTTTTGATGATAGTTTTTTAGGCAAACATCCTTCCCAAATAGGGAGCCTCACATTTGATTACATGCATCGCCACTAATGCAGTAGTTTAGCATAGATATAAGTAGGGAGCATTCCACCTTAGAGGGTGTCTTTAAAGTTAAAATATTCACAAATTTAGCCTAATTGCGCAGGTTATAAGTTCTCAAATTTTATGAGGATGCGCAGGTGAATTAGTTTGTCTAGCCCCATGGTTTAGTATGAGGTAGACTTTTGAAACACTGGTTTAGTCAAGCATCAAACAAAATTCAGTGTACGGCATTTTTATACTTAGATAGGAAGTCTAACCATTTTTCAAAACCATCCGGTTTTGTGCCTATTTATTTGTATAGATAATCGTTGATATTTTTATTTTTGCGGTTATCGCTGGTTCCTCGCAAAAAATCTCTGTATTGAATCAAAAAAATGGCCGATTTGCTTAAATTGATGGATAAGGGTCATACAGCGGTTTGCAATTCAATTAGGTACAAAATTATGGTTTTTTAGGGAGCAGGGAGCAGGGAGCAGGGAGCAGGGAGCAGGGAGCAGGGAGCAGGGAGCAGCTAAGAGGGAAGAGGGAAAACAATCCTGTGTACCTGATAGTTATGCAAACCGCCGTAGTTAAAATTTATTTAGTGTTTTTTGATTAAATTATAATAATATGTTCTAAGAATTAGCATTTTTTTATAAGTATTAAATCCAAGTAGTTAGCATTAAATACCATTGAGTATTATTTATAATAATTTGGTTTTCATCGGATATTAATTAATGGAGTTGTCATGGAACTGCCCTTAACTGAAACCTATAGATTTGATATACGTGATCCTGTTTTTGCCAAACTTCGTCGCAATACCTATGCTGTATGGCTTCGCATCGTTACATTAGTTGTCACTGATGTATTCATGCTATTGATGGCATGCTTAATTGCCGTTAATTTTGGTAATCACATAAATAATGATTGGGGAATAGTCAATCAAGCAATACTAGTTTATGTAGTCATACCCTGGGAAATTTTATTGCTTGCTTTACAAGACCTTTATAATTCTGGTAACAAACGCCGTGACTACTTAGCTCTAGCCCAGACAATCACTTTTTCCCAGATTAGTCTACTCGTTATTGCTTGCCTGTATCAGCCCGATCAATTTGTGATTCAACCAATTTATAGTTTGTTGTGGCTATTAAGCCTCGCTCTTGTCTGCATCGGACGCTTAGGAATAGATTTTATTCTGAAACGGCTTCGCAAAAAAGGTTTACTTCGCTATCCAACCCTGATAATCTGTTCACCAGATCAACAACAAAAAGCAATTCAACTACTGGGGAACGAAGATTGTTATGGCATTATTAAATTCTTCGATGTTAATTTGTTAGATAAATCGAACATATCCGATTTTATTAAAGAAATTAGTGCTCTAGAGGTAGCCGAAGTCTTTGTTTGCTCTTGGAACAAGGTAAAAGATTATATGTTCTTTTACTGGAGTCTCAGAAACGCAGGTATAACCTTGCGAATTTTGTGTACAGAATTAGGACCTATTTACCAAAACTTGGAGATGTCTAGTATTGCTAGTGTACCTACCATACGGTTTTCTCCCCCTCTAATTACTGGTATTGACTTTTGGGCAAAAAGATGTTTTGATTTTGTGCTTTCTGTATTAGTAATGATTGTGCTTTTGCCACTGTTTGTTAGTATTTCCGTTTTAGTCAAGCTTGATTCGCCAGGACCGATATTTTACAAACAGGAAAGAGTGGGGTTACATAATAAACGATTTAAGGCTTGGAAATTTCGCAGTATGTTTGTGGATGCTGACCAACGCCTCAAAGATCTAGAAGCTCGTAATGAAATGAAAGATGGTGTTCTCTTTAAGATAAAAGATGATCCACGGATTACTAAAGTAGGAAAATTCATCCGCCGCTATAGCCTAGATGAACTTCCCCAATTATTTAACGTTCTCTTTGGAGAAATGAGTTTAGTTGGTCCTAGGCCCTTGCCAATCAGAGATGTCAATAAATTCTCTGAACAACACTTTATACGTCATGCAGTTTTACCGGGAATAACCGGACTTTGGCAAGTGTCGGGTCGTTCCGATATTACTTCTTTTGAAGAAGTGGTACGTCTAGATACTTTTTACATGGAAAATTGGTCACTATGGCTAGATTTGAAGATTTTAGTAAAAACTGCCATAGTGCTTTTACAAAAAAAAGGTGCTTACTAGTAACCTGAGTTCGAGATAACTAACTTTATCCAGGATTCAGGAGCTTCGAGTCAAGAGTCATACCGAGTTGCATTCAAAGATAGTAGATTGGTTGGATAGGGAGATAGGGAGATAGGGAGATAGGGAGATAGGGAAATTGGGAGATTGGGAGAAGAGAAAGTTGTACGTTTGACCGCAACTTGGTGTCAGAATAAATTATTTCTCAGTTAATTGGCAATTAAATCATAGTTTTATGCCATAAAATTATGTAGTCTGTCTTGATGCAGTCCCTACTCCCTACTCCCTACTCCCTACTCCCTACCTCACTTGGGTAGGTTTTTTACATTTGGGCGAGTACGTACTGGCACTCTTGTTGAAATTTCGCCAAATATGTCTGTCGGAAAATCTCCCAGAATTTCCACCGATTACCGACCCATCTCCCGCTCTTCCCCTCCTGGTCGGGGTTAGGGGTGGGTTCCGATTACCCATTCCCCATTCCCCATTCCCCATTCCCCATTCCCCATTCCCCATTCCCCATTCCCCATTCCCTATTACCTATTACCTATTACCTATCTCCAAAGTAAAAAACCTACCCTTGTCAGCTACTCCCTACTCCCTACTCCCTACTCCGGTGATCCGCTGTTCCGGTGATCCGCTGTTCCCTTTGCTATAGCATTTATCAATAGATACTTCCCACGGGCATAAACTGAACTTTTGGGTTAGCTGTTGAAGGTAAGCTCCTTCGCTGCAGGGGCTGAGGGGCTGATAGCTGTTTGCGGAAAGCAAACCCAAGGGCGCGCGTAGCGTGTAAGCTTTCCGCTTAAAGTATCGGTTAAATTGCCTAAACCAATAACAATTTATATCCTCAGAGAGAGATAATGTTGCTTAACACTTGGGAATATTCTCAATAATTAGTTAGGGTTATTTTTCTACATTCAGAAAAAAACTATGGTTATTAAGTTAACTGTTGCCATCCCCACATACAACGGTCAGAACCGTCTACCAGAAGTCTTAGACCGACTGCGAGACTGTTGCCAGCAAGACCAACTCAGCTGGGAAGTTATTGTTATTGACAACAACAGCACTGACGGCACCGCTAAGCTTGTTCACGCTTATCAAGCCAATTGGCCAAGGCAATATCCGTTGAGGTATTGTTTTGAAGCGAAACAAGGGGCAGCTTATGCCAGATGCCGTGCCATTCAGGAAGCCAGAGGTGAACTAGTGGGTTTCCTAGACGATGACACGATTCCATCAATGTCTTGGATAGCTGCTGCTTACGCCTTTGGCAAATCTCACCCTACTTCTGGTGCTTATGGTAGTCAAATCCATGGTGTTTTTGAAGTCACTCCTCCGCCAAATTTTGATAAACTTGCGCCATTTTTAGCAATCACTGAACGTGGCTGTGAGCCATTACTTTATGAACCGCACAAAAAATTACTACCACCTTCAGCTGGGTTGGTTGTGCGAAAACAAGCTTGGTTAGAGAGTATGCCCTCTCGGCCTATTTTGACTGGGCGCACTAAGAGCAGTATGTTAACTGGGGAAGATTTAGAGATGTTGTCTCGTATCCAAGCTAAGGGCTGGGAAATCTGGTACAATCCTGCTATGGAAATTGAGCACAAAATCCCTAGCTGGCGTCTGAGACGTGAGTATTTAATTCCATTTTTCCGTGGGATTGGTTTAAGTCGTCATGTGACCCGGATGTTGAGTGTAAAACCTTGGCTAAGACCATTGGCAACTGTGGCTTATATGACCAACGATTTGCGCAAAATTACCTTTCACTGGCTCAAGCATGGTGGTTCTATCCAGTCTGATTTAATTGCAGCTTGCCAAATGGAGTTGTTTATTAGTAGTCTATGGAGTCCTTTTTACCTCCTTAAACATGGGTATTTGGCTGACTATGATAACTAGTTCAAATAACTAGTTCAAATAACTAGTTCAAATAACTAGTTCAAAAGGATTAACAGGGGGAATAAACTGGAAGAGGGAAGTCATAAATTGGTCATAAATTGGTCATAAATTGTGATATAATACCACAAATAGGCAATACCTAAAAATGCGATTATCGCGGCTGTCGCTGCTACGCGATGAAGCGTTCGCGTAGCGTGGCCAAAGGCCTCAGCTTCCGCTAAGAGCGAACGCGAAGCGGTTCGTTGTTCCGTTCGCGTTTTGATGCTCACGTGGGATTTTCTTGAAATACTCACTGGTTTAAGCCGATTGTCTACTTTTGACTAGCTCTGATAACTGATTTGAGTAGCGAGGGTGGAGCAACCCCAGTACCTCCTGTTTCTTGTAAGTGAGAGTCAAAGCATCCATAATCCCTTCCAGCCATCCTTGCCGATTTCTAAACAGCCAACGCTGTAGTTCTTTTAGGGGCATTCCAGCAACCGCCTCAGTGGGCAAAGCAGTTAGAATTTCCAGAGGGACAATAAAACCAAGAGACACTTCCCCATAGGTAACCATAGCTAATTCAGTTCCTGACTGCCAGCGTGTGCGATCAGAACGTGCCTTGGTGGAAAGTTGGGCAAGGGAAACTTGGTGGTAAAGAAAAGTCATAGTTATAGATTCAATATATTCCCATGCCATACTGGAAAATTCCAGCTGACATCACTAAAACTCAGAATTCCCAGTTAGCCAACACCTGTGACTAAAAACCTGTAACTAACAGAGTTTCTGAACTTAGCAGATGGCACCCTGATCCAAATCTTTGCCTGTTCGCGTCTTTATGGTTTAACCACTTTTGGTTTAACTAAAACCCCTAAATCCATGCTGCCATTTTTACTAAATTTCACCCTGGCTCAAGCCACCCCAGCACCAACACCTCAAGTAGAAATCGTGCAACTCCAAGAAATACGCCCTCTACCAGGACAACTAGATAATGTACCCGTATTCAACAGCAACAGTCCCGAACTAGTACAGACTGAAGGAATTTTACTGTCCACATTTCCCCCTTCTGACAAAGCCAACCCAGGGGCTCACTTAAACTTTCCATTTCAGGGGCGCTTTGATATCTTTGCCCACCATGTTGCTAAAGCAGCCACCCGAGACGATTTGCGCACCCTCTATCTGGGGATTATCCTCCACAATCCAGGCAAAGAACCAGTAACAGTAGATATTATTGAGGCAGCTAGTTACCTGAGTCAGCCTGATGCACCATTTATCGAATTGCCCTCCCAAGTAGATAATTCTGCCGGTAGAGTTTATGCTGGGCCTGGTAGCCGAGTGATGAGTGATATCCTGCGTGGAGGTAGGCAAGACGGATTTCCTGCCCAATTGGTGATTCAGGCTCAGCAAAGTCGCATGTTGCTGAATCTCCCAATTCCAGTGCGAACCTTGACACCACCTATTAATGGTCGCTCAACTTTGATGCGGTTATACAGTGATGGAAAGGTATACGCCGCTAGTCTTGCCCAGTATGCACCTTTAGATAGTGATGGCAATGAACGCTCTCCTACTATAGCTCAATGGCAGGATTTATTAGAGCAAGGGGAGTTAGCCGGACCACGCGATCGCGCCCCGAGTGATCCAATTGCTACTACTGGTTCAATTATCTACGGTCGAGTGGCAGGAGTAGCCCGAGGCTCTAGATGGCAAGCTCAGTTAGTGGATAATCCTACTGCTCAATCTCTAACTATTCCGCAACCGGGAAAAGCCTTTTCCTACGGACTGAGTACCCTCCATCATGGCAGGTTAGGTACTGGTCAAATTCAGAGTGCGCCGATGTTAGTCCGTTATCCAGATACCGCCTATTTTGCCCATGGTAATTATGGGGTGCAATACAGCCTGACCTTGCCACTGATTAATCCCACCGGGGATACTCAAACGGTCACCCTGGCTATTGAGACACCGATTAAACAAGATCAAATCCAGGGAGGATTAAGGTTTTTAAAGGCTCCAGCTAAGCAAATATTTTTCCGGGGGACAGTGCAATTGAGCTATAAGGATGATCAAGGTTTACCTCGGACGCGCTATGTGCATTTGGTACAACGGCGTGGTGAGCAGGGGGATACCCTAGTTAGGTTGCAGATGCCACCCCTTGACCAGCGGCTGGTGCAAGTCGATTTTCTCTATCCCCCAGACTCGACACCCCCCCAAGTTTTAACTGTTCGGACACAGGATTAATAACAATCTCCCCATCTCCCCATCTCCCGCTTCTGACGACTCCCGACTCCCGATTCCCAGGGAGTGCGCTTACAGTCGTCGAATTAAATTCGCCACGGGTCGCACCGCTCCCGACTCCCGACTTCCGACTCCCGACTTCCGACTCCCGACTCCCGACTCCCGACTCCCGACTCCCGACTCCCGACTCTTGACCCAAATGTAAAAAACCTACCCCTGTCAGGGTGGCAAGGTTGGGAGTATGTCACATCAGGTTCTACGTATCAATGTAAATTGGTATTGTCGTCAATGTAATAAATTCATGAAATGATGAGTTGATTATCTCGAAAGGTAGATAAAATTTTACAATCTAACTTATTAGACTGAAAAAGTCAAACAATGATCAGCGTCTTCCTATGTTGTCCTGTGAGCATCCTGCCTTGCGAGTTCTAGTAGTTGACGACCATGAATTAACTCGATATAGCCTTCATTTAGCATTTTCGGCTCAGGAGAATATTGAGATAGTTGCTCTTGCTAGTAACGGGAAAGAAGCCATTGATATGGTAGAGTGCCATCACCCGGATGTGATTGTACTTGATCTACAAATGCCTATGATGGATGGTCTAAGTGCAGCCACCCGGATCAAAAGCCTAGAGCCAGACACTAAAATCATTGCCTACTCTTCAGTAGAAGACCCCCAAATTGAAGTGATGAGCCAAACTGCTCCCGTTGATATCTTTTGTAGGAAAGATGTTGCCACTTCAGATCTAATTAATTTAGTTAGGGAAATGGGGAGGGATAAAGTTAACTGTCTACAACCACTAGCTAAAATTAGCTGAGAAAGGAAAACTAGAATAAGGCGCTGCTAAACTAAGGAATTGTGCAGTTATAGTCAGCTGATTTCCTAATTATCTATTACCTTGAGTTATTCCATTAATCAGCAACGCCAATTTTTTTAGGAATCAGTTAGCCTTTCTATTCGGGGAAAGTACGCTTAAATTCATCGATTAGGTCATCGAGTTCTTCTAGGGCTTGATTAACATCAATTCGGAGGGTTCCCAAATCTGGTTGCTCCAGAAGCCGTAGCAAGGATTCCCGTTTACTGGTGATTAAGGTAATTCGCTCCTTAATTTTTTCCAATTCCATTTTTGGCTGTCTCTTGTCTACAACAATTTTATAATAACGATCAAATTTTCCCATAAAAAGGGGAATAAAGTATGTCAGAGAAAGACTGGGTGCATTTATTACTTCATTCTGACTTAGCCAGAGTCTGGAATATCGGTTAAGTCAGAATGAAGTATTGGGTCAATTTGATGAGCTGTCAATGGGGTATAGGGGAAATAGGGGGGATAGGAGTGGAGGAATTTTACTTTAACCCATATATCGGTCATTTTGTCAACTTCTATGACTTGACCAGCGCTCTAGGATAATAAAACTGGAGTTATTTCTGTTACATAGCTAAATAATGTTACCCCGAACTTCCCTAGGAACTTTAGGTCTAGTCATTGGTGGATTACTGACCGTAATCGGCTTTGTTGCCTACGCCACCGATAATGCTACAGTGAATCTAGTGGGATTCTTTTACGGAATTCCAATTCTACTAGGAGGTCTTGCCCTCAAAGCTGCGGAGTTAAAGCCTGTAGAATTAAGCCAACCAACAATTCCTGAAGTCCTGACGCTGCGAGAGGAAACCGCCACCCCAATCCAAAATCAAATTCGCAAAGACGTAACGCGATATCGTTATGGTCAAGAAGCCCATCTAGATAGTTCCTTGGAAAGCCTGGGTTTATCTCCTACTGATGAAGAAAGACCTGTGTTGATGGGTTTACGAGAAACTTCGGTGGATGGTGCTTATGCCTTAATTCTCGAATTTGACTCCCCACTAATTCCTTTTGAGACTTGGCTCAAAAAGCAGGAAAAACTGGAAAAATTCTTTGGACCTGGTATTAAAGTAGATTTAACCCAACTTGAAGAAGACCAGGTGGATGTAGCACTAGTGGCAATGCCCGAAGAAAGCACCAGCGTGTAAAGACCTTACCTTTAAAGCTCCCCGCTGTTACCTAGACGGGGATTCTGATTTCAAACAGTCGGTCATATACCAACCCGTCACGCTGAGCGCCGAGTTCTTGCCTAGACATCGGCGCTCAGCGCTCCTGTTCTGTTGCCGGTATAGTTTCTACAGGCGGACTACATACCACTGTAAATACTCTCCAGGTCCTACATCTAATTCACAGCTGGTCTCCATCAAATACTGTCCTTGCTCCTCCAAAGAGGTCAAATGCTGCAAATCCCTGGGCAAATCATCCTGACGATTTGCCAAGATTGCCATTAACTTTGACTTTAACTCCATTGGAGTCAGAATCACCTCTGGTTGATTCGTTTCGAGAACTACATACCCATCTTCCTGGAACATTATAGAATTAGGCATATCTTAGATCAAATCTGCTTTCTTCCTTCGTTAACAATCTTAGATGGTTTATCATTCTTTGGGTCTTTGTGGTGAATAAAAAAACTATTCCTTTGCCAACCTATTCCCTAAGAGCTAAGAAGCCCTGATCGATATGTTCCTTTCTCTCAACTACGAGCCAGCTTTAGAATCCCTGGGATATGACTATTTTGACGAAGTAGCAGCAGCAGAATTTCCCAGGCATATCCTGCGGTTTCGTAACGACCAATTGCTACCCCGTATTGGGTTAAATCCCCAAGACACTAACGACCAAGACTTTATCCAAGCTTTCGGTAAATTTCAGGGAGTTCGACCCTTTTTAGCCCTGCGCTACCACGGCTATCAATTTGGTGAATATAACCCTAGACTAGGGGATGGCAGAGGTTTTCTCTATGGTCAAGTAAGAGGTATCGATGGGGAACTTTACGACTTCGGTACCAAAGGCTCTGGCACCACACCCTACTCCCGAACTGCCGATGGTAGACTGACCCTCAAAGGAGGGGTGCGGGAAGTACTTGCAGCTGAAGCGTTGCACAATCTTGGCGTTTTGACCTCCCGTTGTCTGAGCCTGATTGAAACTGGTGAGCAACTGTGGCGGGGTGATGAACCCTCTCCAACTCGCTCATCAGTGATAGTACGTTTTAGCCGTTCCCATATCCGGTTTGGTACCTTTGAGCGACTGCATTACTTTAAGCGTCCGGATTTAATCAAAAAGCTATTAGACCATGTGATTGAGCAGTACTACCCAGC
This sequence comes from Moorena sp. SIO3B2, assembly GCF_010692525.1. NCBI lineage: Bacteria > Bacillati > Cyanobacteriota > Cyanophyceae > Coleofasciculales > Coleofasciculaceae > Moorena > Moorena sp. SIO3B2. The sequence goes on along the minus strand of NZ_JAAHHE010000038.1, from coordinate 14,987 downwards.
CATCATCCCCCTCAGGGAGGATAAGAAACAAGAGCAGTATGCTCAGTTTTACGCCGAGTTGGTGGAACGAGTGGCTCGATTGGCAGCCCAGTGGATGGCAGCGGGTTTTTGTCACGGTGTCTTAAATACCGACAATATGTCGATTACTGGAGAAAGTTTTGATTATGGACCTTATGCCTTTATCCCCACCTATGACCCTAAGTTTACCGCTGCTTACTTTGACTATTACAGGCGCTATAGTTACGGCAATCAGCCTGGAATTTGTCAGTTAAATTTAGAAATGCTTCAGCAACCGTTAGGGATGGTAATCCCAACATCGGAGATGGAAGCAGGTTTAGCCGAGTTTGGGAAACATTATTACCGCAATTATCGGCACTTGATGCTGAATAAACTGGGATTTGAACAGTTGCCAGAATCGGAAGAGTCAGAGTTATTGAGGTTAACGATTCAGTTCCTGCAAGATACTCAGGTGGGTTATCACGCTTTCTTTGCTGAATTAGCCCAACAGTTTGATAAGAGTTGGCGAGATGATGTTAGTAAGATAATGAGCCGAGAATCCTTTTGGGAGTCAGATGCTAAGTATTCCTCCCTAGCAGATTGGCGCAATTTCTACCACCACCTTTTACAAAATTTATCAGTTGATCAGCTCAAGGATATGTCAGCACTTTTGCGAGATAAGAATCCGCAAACTGCTTTACTTAGACCTGTGATTGAGGCAGTTTGGGAGCCAATTACTCAGGAAGATAATTGGGAGCCGTTTTATGAGTTGATCAGCAAACTACAAGCTAAACACTGAAATAGTAAAAACTGAAATAGCGATTAGTTCCAAGCCGAGGCAAGAACCATTTATCCCATTTATTTATCCCATTTAAGTTAATTTAATTCAAATTAGGATTATTGACATTTCCCTTAAGTTCTGGTATAATCCCAGCCGGTCTAGGAGATGACACTGGAGCTTTAGGTATCTCCAGCAGCGGTCGATTCAGAGCAATCCTGAGGGGTTCTGCTTTTGGCAATGGAGTTGGGTTAGTGGCCATCTGTGGCACTGGTGAGGGCCCATTAGACCCAATCATCGAAACCGCGCCGACAAACATGGCAGCAAGGGCAGCACCACCCCAAACGAATTTTCGGCGATTCCGGCGGCGGTCAATTTTTGAGAAAACTTGCTGTACCAGTTCTTGAGCTGGTTGCTCTGTTGGTGGGACGGGCATGGTTCGGAATGCCTGACGTAGCATCAGCAGTCGATTGTATAATCGTTTGGCATCTGGGTCAGTTGCCAATAGCTGCTGCACATCAGAGCGCTCTGCTGATGTTACTTCCCCATCAACGTAGGCACTGATTAATTTAAAGCGATTGGCCGTAGGCCACGCTTCGCGATCGCGCTTGAGGGAATCCATATCTTTGGCAGATTCCTGCCCATAAGTGTTATCAGGGTTAGGGTTAAATTTAGAGGTCATTTTCTCATCACCAACGAGTCATCGTAAACTCCCCACACTAGATCTCCCATATTTTTCATTTTAAGGGAATAAGCAATAAAGGAAATCCGGCGCTTTAGATAAAGATTTGATCAAGCTTGTCTTCTCAAATTATGCGCTTTAGATAAAGATCTGATTAAGCAAGCCTTGTCAAGATTTGATATATTATTAAGTAACTATACTGATGTTTAGGAATCTAGATAAGCTTGCAGGTGAGATTGCAATCTCGCTCTTGCTCTAGCAATTCTAGACTTAACGGTTCCGAGAGAAGCGCCAGTAATTTCGGCAATTTCCTCATAAGCCATACCTTCGATTTCCCTAAGGATAATGGTAGTACGAAACACTTCTGGCAACTCTGATATTGCCTTGTGCAGTTGCTCATAAAACTCTCTGGTCGTCATATCTTCTTCTGGACCAGGCTCTGCTGAAGCAATTTCCCAATCCATATCGCCATCATCCATATGACGTGGTGCATCCAGAGACAGGGGGTGGGCTACCCGCTTGCGTTTGCGGAGCTCATCATAGAACAGATTGGTGGCAATACGGCTTAACCAACCTTTGAACTTGACTGGTTCATTAAGTCGTTTAATATTACGGTAAACCCTAATCCAGACCTCTTGGGCTAAATCGGAGCGATCTTGCCAGTCTGGTGCTAAGTGATACAAAATCTTGTCCACGTGGGACTGATACCGACGTAGTAGCTCAGCAAAGGCTGTGCGGTCAGGACTCATACCTTCCTGACAGCGTAAAACCAAATCATAGTTAGAGAGTTTCTCAGGTTGCACCGGCACTTGAGGAAGCTTTACCTCTGTTGACCAGGATAGAGAAATTGGTTGGCTCATGATTGGAATAGCTTTTAAAACTTTCTTCCTCTCATTGACTCCCAACTTCTGCGATTGGTTCCCGTTCATCGAGCACTAGTCTATCTTACATTTTCACGCTCGTAGTGGACTGAGCCAGTAAACAGCTAATTAACTATTAAATTAACTAGTCATTACCTATTAATTAACTATTAATTAAATTAATTATGGCCATAATCCACTCAATTAACACCAGCTTAATGATCTTTTGCTTTGGGTCAGCAGGATTGTTAATCTCAGCTAAACTACCACAGCTTAAGCTGAAGCAACTTACACCTGAAATTAGCCAGGTCTTGCCAGCAACCTCTCGGTTGACCATAGCAGGACTCAGTACAGATAAGACGTTGACAAAAACCTCTTCAGTATACCCAGAACTGGAACCGTTGTCATCCGAAAAGACAGCCTCAGATCTGGTAGAACCTCAGGTAACGCCAAAGAGACTGAAATCAAAAATTCCCAAGGTTTTACCAGCCACCTCTTATTTTACTGACGCAATTGCTGCTATTACTTACCAGGTAGTTGTGGATTTGAGTGATACTACGGTTTACTTGTACTGGGGAGAACAATTGCTCCAGAGCCACCCAGTTGCTATTGGTAAACCAGGTTGGGATACACCCACTGGCAGTTTCAAAATTATTCGCAAACAACCCAACCCTATTTGGAAAGAACCGATTACTGGTGAACTCATACCTCCTGGACCTGATAATCCTTTAGGAGAAAGGTGGATTGGTTTTTGGTCTGACGGGCACCATCAAATCGGGCTTCATGGCACTGATGAAGAAGAGCTAATCGGCAAAGCGGTTTCCCACGGCTGCTTACGGATGCTCAACCAGGATATTAAACAGTTGTATGAGCAGGTCAGTCTAGGAACACCAGTCATTGTCAGGAATTAAACATTTCAGTTGTAAAAATTATACTTTAAAATGTTTTTTTAAACATCACATGTTAACAATGACTCAACGTAATCCATGTAATCCATTTGAGCGCTGAGGCTTTGGCTCAAAGCCTGGTGCACAGCCCTCTAACATGTTACTAATCTGTCCCATCAGATCTTTGCTGGTTTGTTTGCGGATTGCTTGGCGATCAGCGCCAAAATGAGGTCGCTCTAGGTATTTGGCTATGGCATCCTTGACTTGATGGTTAATTAAATCCATTAGGTCTTGCTTTGCTCTTTTACGCTGGTATTGAGCACCTTTCTCGGTAGTAGCATAGAGAGGGGGCAGTCTATTGAGGGCATAGGCAGCAATATCTCCTACCTCCAGAAAGCGATCGCTCTTGTCTTCTATCTTGGTAACTTGATCAATTGCTTCGCTTAATACCAACTCTTCCATGACATTGATAAACTGCTTGCGAGCAACTGTAACCACTTCACCAGATAGAAGCGCCCCCATCAGTTTGTCTAATGCCATATATTCTTCAATGGAGAGTTCCGAAGCTGTGTCACAAAGGCGACCGACCTCACTCTCCATCAGGGGAGTTAAGTACCCATCTTTCAAGGCTTTTTCTATAATTTGCTCAATTCTCATGAGTAGATTGAATAGCTATTGGTTTAATGGTTAAAATAATTAATAGTATAATCTAGGAATTTAGCTTCGTCTTGATCTGATTAAGCTGATCCCGATAGATGAATCTGGGGAATTTCGTGAAGGGAAGTGAGTGGTTAGTGGAATTTCCTAGTAAAATCAAAAAAAGAGTAGGAGTAAGTGAGGCATAGGGCTTTAGCCCATGACTAACTGCAAACACGAGGAATTTATTGAGTAATGGTAAATAACGACTAAGTCCTAAAGGAAGGACAAGTTAACAGCTAACTAATTGGGAAAGGGCAAGAGGAAAGAAAATTGTTCGCTCTTGCCGGTTACCTTTAACCTTTAACCTTTACCCTTGATGTTTAGATTTATCTATGATATCAAATGTGCTGGCTTAGTTATAGTATAGGTGATCCAGGTGACATACTCCCGACGCTGACAAGCGCGGTACAGCGCGGGCTTCTTACCAACACCATCCAACGATTCGGTTACACGGGTTACTTTATTAACGACACGGGATGCCCCTCCGCGCCGGAACAATACAACTCGTTCTATGTTTAGCTAGTAGGTGGCGGTTAGCTCTTAATTTGTTTTCCCTACTGTCCCTAGTATAGCCCATTGGCATTTCGACGTTCCGACCCTTGCCCCGCGCTTCCCATACGACACTTACCCAATGAAGGTAAAGTGCGGGGCTTCTCGCGGTTTAGCTAAGTGATGGGCTGGCGGAAAGTCAATTTACACCTTCCCATCTCCAGGGTACTGGGTCAACCGACTGACCGTGAACATAGAGACCCCAATGTAGATGAGGACCAGTGGAAGCACCTGTAGAACCAATGCTACCAATGACCTGGCCAGCTTGAACGAAATCCCCCTCTTTAACTTTAATTTGGCTCAAGTGCAGCATAATACTGAGTACCCCTTGACCATGGTTAATCCCTACGGTGTTACCATGAACCCGGAAACCTTGAGACTCTCGTCCTACTAGTGCTATTCGTCCTGCTGCTGGTGCTACTACTGGTGAACCGAAGCCACCGGCATAGTCAACACCACGATGGTAGTAGTTGTTAGCAAAGACACCGTTGTAGTAGCGACGAATACCGAAAACGCTGGAGACACGAGCATTGTTGGGTCTATAGAACTTACCATTCCAGAATTTTTCTGGTGTCACTAATTTTTTAAACTGGGCAACCCGATTTAATTCAAATTGGGTTGCTGGGGCAGAGGCTTTGCCAGACAGCCAGATGCGTTGGACAGGGAAAGAGCGATTCTTAAGTGGTACAGCTATGTTGTTGACTTTACCATCACCAGCCACCCGCAAAACCAATTTTCCTGGTTTATCTAATGGTGTAGTGGGTACTAAAGCTCGATAACGATTTGTCCCTGTTGCAAAGGTAGGATAGGTCTTTTGACCCATAGAAACGCTCGGTGGTGAACCGACTGTTTCGGTTTGAATTACCACTGACAAAGTATCGCCTAACTGGGGATTGTCTGGTTGAACTTGTACCTGTAAAGCTTGCACTGGTTGGCACAGGGCTACAAAACCCGATGCCAGGGCTATTGCTGTCGTTTTAATCAGACCTTTTGCAAGGTGCTTTGCACTCAGAAGTGGGGTGGGACTAGAAGGAGAATAGTGCTCTAGCCCTGATAGTGAGCCATGAGAGGATAGTGATTTCACTGACTTATACAAATTAGACTAAGATTTTTACTCTTTAGCTACTAGGGCATAGACTATCATTTAGCCCAGTGTGTTTCCAATTCCATCTAGTTTGCAGATGAACGGGACCGGGAATCTTGAGCCAGGTGCCATCATAAAAGGACATCTAACTAAGGTCGATAGTCTATCACACTAACGGTTAGGCTAATTCGGTCGATGGATGCTCTATATCAATCAATACCAAACTATGAAATAGTTTTTTTAAGGGTAACTCACGATTGCCAAACTAAGTCGAGGTTTAAATTAATGGACAGTTGGATCATCAAGCTCCATGATTTCATTGGTGAAATCCCATTCCTGGTGATTTCTTTAATTACAGCCGTAACATTTTGCTTTTGGTTAATTCCCTACACCACTGACTTGATGGTGAGCTGTGCAGCGGGTCTTGCTGGTGACTATTTAGGGCGCGAGCAACGCACCTTGGTGATTAACTCAAGTACCAATAATCCTGAGTTACTTTTAATGCTTGTCTCACTGGGATTAGGTAGGCTAGGAGGGATAGCTACCCCACTAGGCTCCAATTTTGCCAACATTTATCTTATGTTTATTGTTGCTCCATTATTTGTTTTAGTTAAGTGGTTTTTTAAGAGGGATTTCAATAATATCTTAAGTCTACTTACTCTAATTAATAGTGAAAAAAAGTTGGTTGTTTGGCATTCAATCATGTCTTTAACTATGTTTGGATTTGCCAGTGTAGCCTATTGGTGCCTAACGGGAGGGTTTCAGTTTAATTATTTATCAGAAGACATCCCATTGAGAACATGGCACTGGTTATTAATCGGAGTGTTTATCTGTATAATTGGGATCGGTATATTTGTGTATTTTGAAAATAACTTGAAAACTAAGCGCCCAGGATTATTTGAAGATATAACTGAGGAAGATTTTGAGTCAAGTTGGTGGAAGTTTATTTTAGGTACTATATCACTGACGGTATTATGTTATATTTTAAATGCCTTATTTTTGGCGTATACGGAACTCTATAGTTCAGTATTAAGTCAGTGGTTGGGCTCAGCAGTTTTTGTGGGATTACATTATTTTATTGGTAGTCTGATCTCTTCTTTACCAGAAGCTAATGTAGCAATAAAAAACTATGAACGTCTAACTTCACCGGATCTCAATACAGCCCTAGCATCAGCAAGTCAATCAAATATGACTAATCTTGCCCTGGGATGCTTGGGCTGTATTATTGCAACTATATTGTTACTGACTGGACTAAGCTATAAGTTGTAAATCAAAAATAAAGTACGAAGTATGAATGTAGAATGCAGAATTTAGAATGTAGAATTAAGAAGGCAGAATTAAGAAGGTAGAATGGTGAAGGCAGAAGGCAGAAGGCAGAAGGCAGAAGGCAGAAGGCAGAAGGTAGAAGGCAGAAGGCAGAAGGCAGAAGGCAGAAGGTAGAAGCCAGAAGTCTAAATTCTAAATTCTAAATTCTAAATTCTAAATTCTAAATTCTAAATTCTAAATTCTAAAAGGTTGAAGGGTAATGCTTGGTTGTGGATCAAGTTTTTAGTTAACCTTGATCCACCAATAAACCCATTTCAGCCTACCCTAAACCGAAGGCTATCCGGCGAACAGTCTTGAGCCTTGAGCCTTGAGCCTTCAGCCTTCAGCTGCCTCTGGCTTTAGATAAGCGATCGCATGATGAGGGATCATGATGGTCTGCTGATCTTGAGTGATCAGACACAGGCAGTTTTGATCTTGCCAGCACAACTTCCCCCTGAAGGAATCCCCAGTGAGAAGTTTTAGCTCTAGGAGTTGTTGGTCTTTGATATAGCCTTGAATTTGACTAATACTGGGCAAGCCGGTATCGAATTGGGCCATAATCACAAAAAATCGTGGGATGTTTGGGAACCCTACCAATCATAACCAATCATACTTGGCCAGGAGGGTTTTTGGGATTTTGGGCAGCATAATCAGAAAAAGTATTTTAATCAGTCGGTAGCTAAATCGACGAAAATTCGCGAAACTTAAACAAAAGGCTGCAAAAGAATTACCATTGCGCCAGAGCAGATGAATCAGGAGGTTGACTATGGAGTTTACAAAGTACCATGGACTGGGGAATGACTTTATTCTGATTGATAATCGGGATGACCCAAAACCCAGAATAACCTCAGAGCAAGCGCTACAGCTATGCGTGCGCAATTTTGGAATCGGTGCAGATGGTGTGATTTTTGCCCTGCCTGGACAAGAGGGTACTGACTATACGATGCGGATTTTCAACTCTGATGGTTCTGAACCAGAGATGTGTGGTAATGGGATTCGCTGTTTAGCAAAGTTTCTGGCTGATTTAGAGGGGGCTAATCACAAAACACACTATCGGATCCATACCCTGGCTGGGGTGATCATTCCTGAACTCAAGGACGATGGTAAAGTCAGGGTGGATATGGGCATGCCCCAGCTTAGTGCAGCTCAAATTCCGACTGTTTTGGCAGAGGCTGACCAAAAGGTAATCAATACCCCGATCGAAATAGCTGACAAATTATGGGAGGTTACCTGTGTCAGTATGGGTAATCCTCACTGTATCACCTTTGTGGAGGATGCGGATGCCATACCTCTGGAAACTATTGGTCCGCTGTTTGAGCATCACTCAGTTTTCCCCCAACGAACCAATACAGAATTTATCCAAGTGGTGCGCCCTGATTATCTCAAGATGCGGGTTTGGGAGCGGGGTGCTGGGGCAACTCTCGCCTGTGGCACGGGGGCTTGTGCTTCTGTGGTAGCTGGTGTGTTAACTCAGAAAAGCGATCGCATTTGTACCGTGGAGCTTCCTGGTGGTTGTCTCGACATTGAATGGTCCGAAACCGACCAGCGAGTTTACATGACTGGGCCAGCTGAGCAAGTTTTCAGCGGTAAACTATCGCCAATCTGGGGATAAGTCCAGATTTGTTGGCTCTGTATCAATCTTGCTTGGAAAATCCTGCTTTAAACTGCTTGACTACCTGATCGAGACCAACGGAATGGGAGGCTTTAAACAATAGACGATCTCCAGGTTGGACAAACTCCAGTAGATGTTCCACTAGAGGATTAGAGTCACAGAAAGACTCAACTGGCACCGAAGTAACACCGGTTGCGATCGCTTCTGCTTCTGGCTCACTTTCATCCACCAAAATCCGCAAGCCATCTAGATTGAGTTGCTCAACCTTTTGACCGACTTGCTGATGAAGTTCACCGGATTTGGTTCCCAATTCCTTCATCGCCCCAAGTACTGCTATATGTCGTTTCCCAGGAGTCTGAGCCAGCATTTCGAGAGCAGCTACCATAGATTCAACTCCAGCATTGTAGGTTTCATCAAGAATCACTACATCGTTAGGTAACTCATAACGCTGGGATCGCCCTGGGGGTAGCTCAACGTTTAAACCATTCCTGAGGGTTTCCCAATCCACCCCCAATAATTTCCCAATGGCTAGGGCCGCGAGATAGTTCAGGGCATTGTGGCGACCTGGGAGGGGGATGGGAAACTCCATGCCCTCTACTTTCAGGATTTCCGGTGCAATCAACTGTCCTTGGACATCACCACCCTCTAAACCATAGGTTAAGGTTTGCCCTTGCCAAACCTGAGCTGCGGTGTCAATTAGGCGTTGATTGTCGTGATTGAGAACCGCGACACCGTTGTTGGACATATGGGCTAATAACTCACACTTGGCTTTTGCGATCGCTTCAGTAGAACCCAACAGACCAATATGAGCTGTACCCACATTAGTAATCACCCCTACCGTAGGGTTGGCGATCTCGGTCAATTCAGCAATCTGTCCTGAACCACGCATTGCCATCTCGATTACAGCATAGTCATGGTCTGGTGTCAACTCCAGCAAGGTTTTGGGTACACCGATTTCATTGTTGTAATTGGCCTGGGTTTTGAGTACAGTTCCTTTAGTAGACAAAACTGCTGCGATTAGCTCCTTAGTGGTAGTTTTGCCTACAGAACCAGTGACAGCAATCACCGGAATCTGAAACTGGTCACGCCACCACCGAGCAATTTGCTGGTAGGCTTTGAGAGTATTTTCTACCTGAATCAGGGGCAAACCTTCGATTTTGGTAACTTTAGTCGCCTCAGCAATGACCGTTAATGCCCCCTTCTCTACTGCCAGAGATGCATAATCATGACCATCAAACTTTTCACCCCGCAGTGCTAAAAATAGTTGACCCGGCTCCAGGTTACGGGTATCAGTGGTAATGCCAGTGAATGACTTTTCCAGGATTTTTTCTGGAATGCCTACTGTCTTGGCGGCGAGAATGTCAACTAATTTTCCTACAAGAAGCCGACACACCATAACCTTATTGTTCTCCCAGTGTCCTAATTGTGCTGTTTTCTCTAAACGCTCTATTTTCCAGGTAATTCAATAAATTTCACATTGTTTTTACTTAATTTTCACAATTTCCACTGATTGGCACAATTAGGTAAATACTAGATGAAGATATACTAATACTATAATAGCTCACCTAAAGTTTAGGTGATCATTAGAATATATCTACTGCCGTAGATATATTGTGATACCCCAAACTCTCTTTGTGTTAGCTAAGCCATTTAAAGTTGAATTTTCATCTTCTCAAGCCAACCACCATTGATGAGCCCTAGCTTTAGCACCTAGGAGAGCTACCTAAAGTGACCACCTGGAGAGACTCTAAAGAATCGGAAATTCGACATATTAGCTTGCAAGAGCAGCAAGTTTACAATCACTTACTCCAGTGGGTAAGGGTAGAATCACCCAAGCAATCAATTGAACGCTTCAAAAGGCTCTTCCTGGATGGAGTGGGATACGAAGATTTTGACATCTGGTTGGCCTTGGAAAAGATAGTAATGGATAAACGGGCTCGGACAGAGTTCCGATTTGTGATCAATCGCTGCTGCCATATTCTGATCAATCACTGGCATCTGAAACCAAACACCAGAAGAGCAGTCCAAGAATTGGTAGCTCTGTTTGATCATGTGCCGTCTCCAATGAGGGTTCACTCTCGGGCTCCTAGACGCCTGCGGGAACTAATGCAGCTGTTCAAAAGAACAGAGCAATATCTAACTTTGCAACGTCTATCCATAGTAATGAGTGATACACCTCTATACTCTAATGGTTCTAAGCGAGTGGCAAATTTGATTCAGCGGTATCCCTACTTATATGAACATTGCTTACTCAGTGAAGACAGCTCTCAGGAATATCAGCAAACTGTCCGGCAAGTTCAAGCTAGGGTTCAACGGCGCTTTGAGTGTGATTTATCTAAGTACGTAACCTATCAGGTGCGATGCGCCCATGTCATGCGAAATCGGCAGATCAGGACTCCAAGACGAATTATTCAACCAGTGTCAAATCCCACATTGCTGACCGAACGAGAGTTGGCGAGTGCTCTCAAGCAGTTTTTTGGCAAAGTGCAAGGGTCTTACACTTACCAAGATGTTGCTCGTAGCTTCCATACCCACAGTCAGCACACAGCCTGTTTCAAAGACTTCAAGGACGATTTATATGAATATTTGATTGCCTCGATTGACCCGGCCTATGGGAAGCAACAGTTTAACAAGCGGTTGTATAGTCATTTGCAAAACACCTTGTCTGAATGGGATTACCAAAGGCCAAATGAATTTATGGTGGTGCGCACCTGTAGTCAATTGTTAAATTTTTTGGTGGTGGAAAGCCCTCAGCGCCCCCATCACTATACATTTGTTGATTTGATTGGCAATATAGGAACCACCATTACCACTGGACTATTGCTCAAGATTGTATTGATCTGCCGTAAAGTCAAGCCCTATTTAGAAAAGCGATTTTCGATTTTGTTTAACCACTACGAGTCCCAAACCAGAAACAGCGTACCCTGGTTAGTCCCGTCTCTGGAAAACTTGAATATTGCCTTGAGTGTACACTTTGGCTCAGCTGATATCTCCTGCCTTAATCAGATTATGTAAGTTATTGCGTAGCGCTATAACTATAGCGTTTATCATACCTATGAGGTACACAGAATTTGTTACCACTTCCGACTTCCCTACTCCCTACTCCCTACTCCCTACTCCCTACTCCCTACTCCCTACTCCCTGTTCCCTTTGCTATAGTTGCTAGATTCCGATTATTGTAGAGACTCATTGCTTTTTCCACACCTTGCTTAAGAGACAGTTCAACCGCCTCAACTGCTAGTTGGACTACCTCAGACATTAACTCGGCTTCCTGGGGTGAAAATTTTCCTAGGACGTGGGAGATCGTGTCTGGCTTCTGACTGGATTTGCCGATGCCAATCCGCAGGCGAGGGAAGTTTTGCGTACCCAGATGGGCAATTGCGGATTTCATGCCATTGTGTCCTCCCGCTGAACCAGAAAGGCGCAGACGCAAACGCCCTACTGGTAAGTCCATATCATCATAAATGATCAGGACTGACTCAGGTTTTAGCTTGTACCAATCAGTCACCGCCCGAATTGCTTGTCCAGAGCGATTCATGTATGTCAGGGGCTTGAGCAAGCTTAGCTTATTTCCTTTTAGTCCAATTCCTTGACCAAACCATCCCTGAAACCGGCGATGTTCGCTTCCTGAAATCTGTAATCGACCTGCGATCGCATCGACCACTTCAAAACCGATATTGTGCCGCGTTTTATCGTACTTGGGTTCCGGATTACCTAAACCCACAATCAGTTTAGGAATTGTAATTTGTCCGGTTGTTTCGATAGTGCTCATGGTCAAAAATCGTTTGGGTAATGGGTAATGGGTAATGGGTTACCCATCACCTCAGCTTTATGATCTCGATGTTTCCGGACATCATAAACAGGGGAGTGGGGAGTAGGGGGAAGCCGTGCAGGCATGGGTGCTGAACTTGACACGTCATACTTTACACGTTATATTTCACACGTTATATTTCACACGTTATACCTTTCCCCATCCCGGATTAATTAAGCAGGATATTGAAAGAGGGATTCCAGATACACACGAGCACAAGCCCGATAACTCTGGGATGTTTCTGGGGTCTTACCAATACCATTTTGGAGCAAAAACAGAGAAAGTGCTGCTGCGAAGACCCGGTCTTGGTCCCAGCTAGGATGGGTTTCTAGGTAGCGCTTGAGAGACTCGTGCAGGTCTTCGGGGATTTCTGCCAGGATACTTACGGTTGCGTTCATATTCACCTCTTCATATAAAGGTATTTTTGGAAAAAGCCACCTGATTTCAAGCACTTCAGATAACTGCCTTGGCCAAAAGAAAGCCAAGACAAGCTAGCACCGAAGCACTGAATTTTGATGCCACCCTTGCTTTAGTTAAGAACTATCCCCAAATCGGCTAGGGTAGTCCGTGCTAACCGCTGCTACTGGGCGTAGGTTAGCTTAGAGCAAATTTTTTTATAGGTTGGTCGCACCATTTTCATCTGAAATGGGGTGGGTTTGTCAATGCTGCGAAATATTACAACTCTTGTTGAAATTCCGAAATGTATACGAAATAATCAGGGTTTGAGGCGCTTTTTTGTTACATAACTTTACATAAACTGCGGTCTTAACTGCTGCGGAATACTAAGTCGGGAAAATCCCCAGTAAAACTGGAATACCTAATGCCACCGTTGAAGCTTGTGGAAAACTATGGGAAAACTGTGGAAAAGCTTGAAGCTCTGTGTGGAAACAGTGGGGAATCTGTGGGGGAAAGTTGGGACAAACGATAAGAATTCTTACAGTTTCGTTGGCGGTGGAAAACTGGTGACCACAGATCGGGTCATTGTATATTGAAACACCTAATTAATTAGTTTACTTTGATTAACAAACTCTTAAGTTGACTCCTTAAGGAAAAAACAGCGATGCAGCGCGGTCTTGGGGAGGCAGCGCGGTCTTGGGGAGGCAGCGCGGTCTTGGGGGTTTCCCCCACTCGCTATTGCCGTGGTTCCCCCCACTCGCTATTGCCGTGGTTTCCCCCACTCGCTATTGCATCAAGACAAGGAAAAAAAATATAACCACTGACTAATTGCTTCTAACCTAATTATGTGATATTGTCAGATATATTGTATCTACGCCACCTAAAAGTTTCTTCACGGATTTGTTGTATGTCTTGATCAGAGATTTTGTTCAAGTGAGACAACACTAAACTCATGCGGCCTTGAGCCTTGAGTTGGTCACGGTGGCGGCAAAGAAAATCCCAGTAAAAGAAATTAAAGGGACAGGCTCCCTCCCCAGAGCGTTTCCGAGGATTGTAAGCACAACTGCTGCAGTAGTCGCTCATTTTATTGATGTAATTAGCTGATGCAGCGTAAGGTTTGGATGCTAGGATGCCGCCATCGGCAAACTGACCCATACCAATCACATTGGTTTGCATGACCCAATCATAGGCATCAATAAAGGCTCCATGAAACCATTCTTCAGGTGCGACCCGTGGCGAATTTAATTCGCCAACGGAAAGCGCACCTAAGATCGATTGAGGGGAAACTCCAACAATTAGAGCAAAATTGCTCAACACCATCAGTCGCTGAATGTGATGGGCGTAACCGGTTCGTTCAACCTGACTCAAAATTTGGAGTAAACAGTTCATGTCTGTTTTCTCGGCATGCCAGTAAAAGTCAGGTAGGGGCTGGGTGTGGTTGAACCAATTGCTTTGGGAGTAGTCAGGGTTCATATAGATATAAATGCCGTGCATATATTCCCGCCAACCCAGGACTTGACGAATAAATCCTTCTGTGCTGCTTAAGTCGAGTTGGTTTTAAAGTGGCCCATGGCTGACCAAATGAATACGAGTTTTTGGCGGTGGTAACGTCTTTGTTGGACGTAGCTTAGGGATTCAATCAGAATTACTGGCGTATTTTGATGGTTTTGTTGACAACTGTTTAGCGCTGATTGTTGAGTCCAAAGTTGATCCCCTAGTACCCAAATCCCGATAGTCATTATGGCTGATGCTTTTTACTGTCTTGATATCATACAATAACCTCAGGGATTTTTGTGTTGAGTTTTAGGAATTAGGGAATCGGGAATCGGGAATCGGGAATCGAGAATCGGGAATCGAGAATAGGAAATATAAAAAAAGTGGAAATTAGATTAATTTTCTCCACTTATTAATTAAAATTTATGGGTAAATTAATCAGAGATTATTAAAAATTATTTTTTTACGGCGGTTTGCATAACTATCAGGTACACAGGATTGTTTTCCCTCTTCCCTCTTCCCTACTCCCTGCTCCGAACGCGCCCCGCGTGGCCCACGGCCTCAGTCCCTGCTCCCTAAAAACCTAGAAATTTGTACCTAATTGAATTGCAAACTGCTGTATATGTTTTTTTAGAAAAATTATCAATCAAACAATAGTTATATAGAGCAGCTATAAATTGGTTTATAACTGCTCTACATATTATTTGGGTGCGGCTCTTTTAAAAGTACGGTAGACTAGATCTCAGTAAAACTGACAAATTAGTCAGAGTAATAGTTTGAGTCAATACCTCCTGGTGGGTGACCAGCTGAAAAAGTCAGCAGTAGTTCAGGAA